>NZ_JAGJEK010000027.1:0-94981 GCF_018101015.1 Pseudoalteromonas sp. MMG005
TGTTTCAATTACTGAAACGTCTGTCGTCGATATTTTAAGCGCAGTTACCTCAGGCAGAGCAGCAAGCCTTTTTAGAAGGTCAGTTGAAATTGCATGATAGCCCGCTGCATCAGGGTTGTTATAAGGCATAATTGTTACGCCCGCTTCTTTTGCAGCCGTTGCAGAAAGTGCATAGTATGCATACATTTCTTCATCAGAAGGCACTTCTTTAGTCTTTGGCGGCATGACCATCACGGTATCTACGCCAACTGTTGCGAGTTCTTTAACTATTTTGGCAATCTCTTCTTTAGTTTCTGCCGCTGCTCCACTGATTAATGGCACATTGAACTCTTTAGCTATATCAGAAAGGGCTTTAAGTAAAGAAAGACGCTGTTCAGAGCTTAGGTAGCTATTCTCACCTAGGGTACCAGAGCCGACAAGTCCACCCATTCGGCTTCCGCCTTTTCCCTGAACTTTTAAAATATCTGCTGCGTATTTTTGTGTTGCATCAAAGTCAATTTCAAGGGCACCGTTTTCTGACTCTTTAAGCCAAGTAAACACGGCCGGCATAACCGTATATCGCCAATCTGTATTATTTGTTTCCATCATATTTCCTCTTATTTAACGGATACAGTTTTTATTGTATACATTATACAATAAAAGGTGCATCAATTAAATTACTTTCGGCAAAGCCGGAAAATTATTGGGTTACGTCTTCAATAGGCTTAAATCAAACGCTTAAAGTGTATTACAGGTCAACTTTAGTAGACCTTTTAATTCTTTAATTTTTATTGATTTTTTGAGCGTATTCAATCATTGCACTGCCATTTGAACCTTTTATTAAAACAAACTCCCTCTAGTGGAAAAGTTTTTTCAATTGAAGTTGTAAAGCCTACCTTTGTATTGACAACAGAGCCTTAAAGTCAGATTCGTAACGGTTGGCTCGGTAATCCTCCCATTTTAGTCAACAATCACTCACCGCTTATGGCTATGAGGCTGTAGAACGAATTCTTTAAGGAATTGGTTCTCGGCATTCTAGGTTGTTCTTTTTTAAACTTGAACGCGCATGTTACTGTGATTAATTAGAGAGCATTCACCCTCGGTAAATTGTTATGGCCAACGATATAACCATGATTAGGCTGGTGAAGCGGCGTTAATGTAAAAAGTCATAGTCGAAAATATACACAAGTCCGTGGTTATTTAAAAGACTATCAAATAGACCTACTGCAACAGTAATGCATGTGAAAAACTCTAATGAAAATATGTCGGCACGTGTTGTTTTAAAATGAAGGCTAAAATAGATAGCCCAATGGGGCGAAAAGTGCTTTTTACATAGGAGTGCTCATCAGTTGAGTACATCGAGCCTGCTCTCCTTAAGGTAATAAGCGAAATATTACGCTCAACACAGATATGAGTAAACGGACTTTACGGTGGTAATCGAGAGTAAACGCGCTACGGCAGTTGTATTGCTTGGTGCATAATATAGAAAAAGCGACAAAACAGGGTACCTTAAAAGAGTAGGATCTTTTTAATTAAAATAAAGCCACGGAAACCAGCCTCAAAAGACCTATAAAACAGCGCTCAAATAAAATAATGAATAACACTCTAGAAAGTCACTAAATAATTGAATAAAAATAGAAATCTAGCTAAGGTTGATACCTCAAGAAAATAAATTTAAACGAGTAATTCTACAGGCTCGTTATGTTCTTCGGAGAGTTCATGAGTATTATCTGCCTTGAAGGCGCGAGTGCCGTAGGCAAAACTACAGTGAGTAGGTTATTAGAACAGAAATTTGGCTATATAAGAGTCGCTGAAGTAAATGAACTTTTTAAAAGGTCGACAAACGAATCAAGTACTTGGTATTTTGAGCGCCAAATAGATAGGTGGAAATTGGCACGAGAAGTATCAAAAAAAGGAGGTATTGCAGTATTAGATGGAGATCCATTCCAACCTGTTTGGTATAACTGGATATTTGCTAATGACGGCCTTCAACCATTAAATGAGGTGTTTGATTTTTACCACTGTAAAATTCAGAGGGGCGATATCGAATTTCCAAATAAATATATTGTACTTAATTCATCGCATTCTGAGCTGAGTAAAAGAAAGGAGTCTGATCTAACACGTTCTAGAAGACATTTTGATAAACATTTGCATCTTATTGAGCCACAATCTGAATACTTTGAAGCTATGCGTGGTGTAAGTTCTAATTATGTTGAGTTCATTAAATCCGATAAGCCTAGTAATGTAGCAAATAAAATTGCAAACTTAGATAAACCAGCTAATAAATTAAACAGTTTAGAAGTATTAAACGCAATGAGTCGCTTCGTAAAAAGTCGAACATAACGAGCCTGTAACAGGTTCTGTGTAACGGCCATTTAATTGCTATGGACAGGACTTTTTATAGGTTTTTAGATGCTAAATTATTGAATGAAAGTAGAAGTTTAGCTAAAGTTGAGACATAAATAAAAATATATTAAAACGAGTAATCCTACTGGCTCGTTATGTGTTTATAAGAGCTTATTGATGTATCGAAATTTGTTAAAGATAACTGTAGTCTTATTTTTCCTTTCAGGTTGCGCCGAAAGAGTCATAGATATTACAGACCAAGAGGGAAAAATCGTAGGTGGATGCAATGCTGGTTTTGATTGGCATTTTTATGGCCTTCAAGATTCTATTGATTATATGCTTTACGAATGCGCCAAAGAGTCAATAGCAAAAGGTTTCAATATATCAGACGAAAGGCTCCTTACCCTTGATTTTACTTTGCCACAACCTCCAGCAGGTGAGTCATGGAATAAAAAACTCGCGATGCAACATTTCCATCAGAACAGGATTACTGAAAGAAAGTTGGGTTATGTTCTTGCTGCTATAGAATACGAATATCAGAAGGTTGCTTGGCCCGCAGAAGAGGATTTAGCTGATGGTAAAATCACTCAGGCTGAATTTAATAAAATAATTAAAGATGCCAAATTTAAATGGCTTGGCGAATAAGGCTATAAAGCAGTTAAATTACACTCTCGTTTTCACTGCGTTCAACATTTTAGAAACTATAGATTTATCGTTAGTAGATTTCCCCTTATTGAGGATTATAAATACAAGGCAGGTTCAATGAAAGTTTTCACCATAGTTTTCACCATAGCACTACTGTTCATAGCTTTTAATCTATCAGCTAAAGAGGAGAGAGGCGTTGTTGTAAAAATACTGCCAGATCCTTTGACTTTAGATTCAAGCTGTAAAGCAATGGCAGATTTAGTTGCGCAGGATTTTTCAATTTTGTATGCCTGTAAAGATTCTTTTCAGCGTATGTATTTTTATAATTTTCGTTTAAATAATATAGATTTAGTGGCTGATTTTAAGAAGAGTTCAACTGATGTTGTCGTAAATAAAAGTCAGTTTAAGTCTTATACGCTCTATGAGCTAACGGCTAAAAACCCTGACAATAAACCGATAAAGTTTGTTTCTTATTGTACCAAGGAGTTGTGTCTCGATTTGGTTAGCGATAATGAATATGAAAAATCAGTTCAAGCGTCTATTACATCACAATTGCGTGGTTAGTATTTATATCTAGCTGCTTTTGTGCCCGAAATACATCTACTCATGTTCGTGTTGAGCCGTTGCTATAAATAATTTACAGACCGTAATCTTTCTAAGAAGGCGTGCTTTTTGGGCCGCATTGTAGTGGCACAATAAATCAAACAATAACAAAATACAGTTGGCTTTTCTTCTTTCGTCATTTACTCTAACTAACTGTATTTTTTCATGTAATCATGATGTTGTAAGTATTGAAGGATTGTTAGGTATGGATAAACATGGAGTTGAAGCGCAAATAAAGTTGGATAAGCTCAATAAAAAGCTCGCTTTAGAGGACGAATTTAACAACCTTAGACCCAGTTTACGAGGCAGCGTTTTGAGGTTGCTGAGTACAATTATATCGTTGTTCTTTGTCGTTTGGTTATTCCCTGAGGTTATAGACCAACCGGTTTCATATGTATTACTTCTGCTGATTTTTGGCACTTCAGCTGAAATATTCCATGAAAGTAGGCGGATAAATAAACGTATGGATACCTTGTACAGGTTGTTGAAAAATGATGCATAGCATATAGAAGCCTTAAGTCTGTCAACAGGCATTCAATGTTAATTAACTGTTTTCCAAGCAAGGTTATTCATTATAAATCACTAAAATCTCATACATAAAATATGGCTGAAAAGGGATCAAATGCCTTGCGTCATAATATTAAACAGATAATAAAAGTGATCATTATGTGCCGTCATGCTTTAATTTGAGGCCTAGTTTTAATTTTGAGATTTGATAGTCACTATCAAGAAATAGTTAAACAATTGAATAAAAATAGGAACTCCGATATGGTGAATCCATAAATTAAGGCCATATGAGTGCGGGTAGTTGCACTGGTTCATTAAATTACAGGGAGGTTTTTAAGATATGAATATGTTTTTAATCGCTGCTGGCACATTGAGTGCGATTGCAGCGCTCTTGCATTTAGGTTGTATCTATTTTGGTGCAACTTGGTATCGTTTCTTTGGTGCAGGGGAACAAATGGCGCTTCTTTCTGAACAAGGAAGTATTCAGCCAACCTTAATCACGAGCGGAATAGTATTCGTTCTTTCTACGTGGTCGTTGTACGCATTTTCTGCGGCAGGTGTTATTTTCAAGCTGCCTTTAATTCGCTTAGCGCTTATATTGATCACAATGGTTTATTTAGCTCGAGGGGTGGCAGGGTTTTTCTTCATGACTTCTCCAATGGGGCGTTCGCCTGAGTTTTGGATGTGGAGTTCTATTATTTGTTTGTTTTTTGGTGTTGTACACCTCATAGGGTTAAAGCGGCAATGGGCAAGTTTATGAGAAAAGTCTGAGCGGATTCAAGTTGGGCTTCAATATATGTATCACACGATAGCAGCCAAAAAGTGAAGTCTTTATGATTGTGTATAACGCTTCTGGGTGAGCTGTTTTGTTTATTGAAGCATTACTCATTACAGATTAAAACAGGGAGAAGTATGAAGTATTTAGCGTTCTGCGTTATATGGGCGTCGACTGTAATTGGGGCAAGTAATACTAGCAATAAGGTCAATCAATAAAAAACGTAGTTTAAGGTACACTATTTTATGCTACGTAGCAGGGGGGTCTTATGACACACAGAGGAACAGTGATATTTTTCTGCGCTAAAATGGGAGCTGGAAAATCAACTCAATCTAAAATCGTTGCCTCAGCCCACAATGCAGTACTTATTAGTGAAGATGAGTGGTTATCAATACTATATCCGAGCCAAATTAATTCATTTGAAGATTATATTAGCTTCTCGGGGCGATTGAGACCTTTAGTAAAACAACATGTGCAAAATATATTAAGCACTGGCACAAATGTAGTCATGGATTTTCCAGGCAATACTAAAAAGCAACGTGCATGGTTTAACACGCTGACTTCAGAAGTGGGTGCAAAAGCCGAGCTTATATATTTAAAAGTCAGCGATGAAACCTGTTTAAAGCACATAGCACAAAGGCGTATTGAACAACCCGCTCGGGCTGCTTTTGATACTGAAGCCATGTTTCATCACGTTACTCAGTATTTTGAAGAACCAGATATCAACGACCAGCAACATTTTAAGGTGACGATAAAAAGCGGTTAATGGGCATGAGAGCCATCAATTTATCGATGGCGCTTACAGTGATATTTTCGTGTTTGATTGTATTTTCTCAACATGCCGCCCCTCATGTTGATTTCTTCTTTCTATTTGTGAGTGGAGCTGCACAGCCGAAGTTTCTAGTAAATTCACTCAGTTTACCCCTGTAATTGCCTGTAATACTTTTTTCCAACTCTAGCGCTTATGCTTATTTAGAGATTTTAATATGATTTGGAAGCTAAGCAATTTGGCAAGTGCATTGTCGATGTAGGGAAACTAATCCACTATCGAACACATATTGTCGTTCTGATTTACCTAGCTCCGACACCTGCATATGTATTGTGACTTCCTATCTATTTGATCTCAGATAACCACACAAAGGAAAATCAACCGTTGAAACTGATTTTTCGTTACCAGCAAAGTAGCTTTGAAATAGTGTTAATATTCATGGAGAAAGTTAATGGCTAGAAAATTCTTTAAACCGTCACTGGGCCTTATTTACACAAGTTTGTTAGTAGGAAGCGCAGTGAGTCAGGCTGAAACTCAAATTCCCACCGATGCACAAGAAACCTGCACGGTGTCTGAAACAACCTTAAATAAATGGTTCGCACAAGGTGATATTACAAAAGGGGGTATGGTGTGGCCTGCGAATAGTTTAGACCCGGTGTTTGCTGATTTTGATGGTAACTCCCGTTGTGATTTTTACAAATGGGGTGCACAAATGTTTTTGTGGCTGTCATCGCCAGTGGGCAATGCTTATGTATTTGATGGCCCTAGCTTCTATGATGTTATTCACTCAGGTAGTGGCTTTAAAATGCTCAGCAATTCAGTTGATACATTGAATAACAACTTTAATATACGCACCTTAAAAGATGACGATCCGATTGATAGTACGGGGCAAGCGGGTGGCTCAGGGGTTCTTATTTCACAGCAAGATTCACTCACTTATTATGGCATTAACGTCAATGATGTGTTTGCTTATTACCGCACAGGTGAACAAGCCGGCGCATTTAAAGGGACTGACATTGCAACCGAATTCCCCAACACAATTCAGGGGCTGCGCCGAGTTGAAGATTTTGCTGGGCGCTCTTTTAAAGATGGTGAAGCGTTGGTGATGGAGATCAAAACTTCTTGGGTTGATGCTAGCACCGTTGATGCCAGTCAGTATTTAGTCATAGATGCTATGGTGCCTTGGTATAAAAAAGTCAGTGATACCAAATGGGCCTTGCAAGCAGATTCTGCTGTCAGTAAAAAGCTAGCGCTAGTGGGCATGCATGTTGTGGGTACAGTGAATGGCCACCCTGAAATGGTATGGGCCACATTTGAACATTTAGACAATGTACCTGATCAAGACTTCTATTACACCAATAATAAAGGTAAGCGTGTTGAACATGAGTTTGATTCAGAAGGAAAGTGGACCTTTACAAAAAGTAATACTAAGTCGACCACCAAAGTGAATGAGTATCAAGTTGTTGCTGGTAGTAAAACGAACTGTGTAATCGCAAAAACCTGCAATGTTGGTGATATTGTTGCTATTAATGATAGCAAAATCCAAGAAAACAATGTTATTCGTCAAGACCCTTGGGGAAGTGAGCCAAACAATAAAGACAAAGAGATAGTGAGTAACAACACAGATTTGATCTCGCTGAACCACTCTATTTTACCTTGGCTGAAAGGTGTGGGAGACGTGCGTGCCAATTACTTCCAAGTAGGGAGTATCTGGACGGCAAGAGGTGAGATCCCAAAAAATGGTAGCAGCGACGAGTTACGTGGCTCGTTGTCATTAGCCAACACCACAATGGAAACATTCCATCAGGCGTCATCAACATCACCGGTGAGCTTTAAGCCAATTAACTGCTTTGGTTGTCATGGCGTTACCTTACCGTCTACCTCAACACCACCACAAGAAGCATTTGATGTGAGCCATATATTTAGCAGCATCACTCCACTTAATGTTGAAAAGTGATTGCAGTGATACCATAAACCACGGTAGACCAAGCTACCGTGGTTTTTTATCGTCTTAGTCTATTAAGTTATTAAGAGTTTAATCTTCGAAGTAATGTTGCCATGGGCTGCCTGCGAATGTGTTTTTAAGTATGTGATAGTTTGTTATGCATTCAGATAATGGTCTATTTTCTAGTTTACGTACACCTCCAGAAAGTGTGTAAGGGCTTGCCCCTAAAAACTTTAGGACACGCGCGCATTCATTTTGAAAGTTATGTTGCAGCGACTCGTAAAGCACATCACAAGTATGATGATCCCCAAAGTGTAATTCGGCACGTTGGTGCCACTCATTAACTTCGGTAAAGTCTTGATGCAGTCTATTTTCATCCAATGTTAAAGAAGTGCTTGGTTTTTTATATTGATCAATATGCGCGTTAGGTGGGGCTTCTAGTAAACTGATATGTTGTAATTGCCGTGCGTCCCAATTGTGCCATTGCTGGCTATCTCGGGCTCGAACATGGGATAAATGCCGTCGTAGCAAATTTTCTCGACGTAAATGAATCACCTTCAAATCAGGGATTTCTTTGAGAATAGTCCAAATATCATTCCATCGTGCATTGGCTTTAATACCCGGAAACGCTTTTAAGGAAAAAGGGTGGTAGGCTTGCAATACAAAACCAACATGGCTCGTTTGAGTAGGGATCTTATTATATACCCAATCATCCAATACTTGCTGTGAAGACAGGCTTAACGAGTAGGGTAAGTTAGGGTTATCGGAATTAAACACTTCCGTTTGACAAACGATATGAGGGTGCGACTCTAATGCGGTACGTAGTAAATGTGTCCCAGAGCGAAGATAGGAGATAATAACAAACTTTTGATAACTCATCGGAATAAGGCCCCAATTTCTATTTATGGTGTTTTATAACTGAAACGATCATTATTAGTCTAAATACCTTGCCATAGCGCTATCCCAGCGATTTTGTGCTTTGAGTAATTGCACGAGTATTTCACGGACAGCACCGTGACCGCCGCGGTTTTGGCTGATGATATCTGCGTATTGTTTGGCTTCGTCACTGGCATCGGCCACCGCAACGCCTATACCACATCTTTTTAGCAACGGAATGTCCATGACATCATCGCCTATGTACACACATTGTTCGGCGGTTAAGTTGAGGTCATTCAGGAGGGTATTAAATGCATTCAGCTTTACTTTTTCGCCAAAGTAGCAAGGCGATATACCGAGCTCGTCAGCGTGGTTACGGTTTGCTTGATCATTACGACCGGAAATGATCGCAACGGGCAAACCTTCTCTGATGGTCATTCTGATCATATGATCGTCTTTGGAATCAAAAAACTTGATAGCGTTGTTAGCGCCGTAGCCTACTTGGCCATTTGTCATAACACCGTCAATATCGAGAATGACTATTTTGATTTTTGTGGCTTGTGGGTGCAAGGTAAACTCCTGTTAAGTGATGTTATCTGTGAGTTGACGATATAGTTCATCATCTTGGACTTGACGTAATAGTGCTGAAAAGTTGTCGATATTGTGTTTCAGATCCGTTGGGTTTTGTTTCTGGCTGCGCGTTGTTAATGCATGAGGCGCTATTGCTAAAAAATAAAACAGTTTTTCTAGGGTGTCTTGCTGTGTGAGGGTTTCATATTCTAATTTAAGATAAGGCTGTTTTGACTGCGTCAAGCGGTCTGTTATTTCTTGATAAAATGCTCGATTCATCGCGATGTCTTGCTCTAGCTTGGTTAATTCTACGGTTACTTGCGTACTGGTATTTCCAATCGGCAAAGTGCGTACTGTTGGGGCGTGCTCTTGCAGACCATAGCTTTCCCATATGCCATTTTTTTCAGCAATCAATTTCGAGACATGGACTTTTACTTGATTGTTACGATGCAAGACGATTTTTTTGATACTTGGATCATTTAACGCATAATCAAACACCTGCTGATTTTGTTTATGCGTCATCTTAAACCCGACGCAAGGCATACCTTGAGCATGTGCCCAAGTTCGTGCAAGGAAACCGAGTGGATCTTTATCTCGCTGTTGTTGGTTGATGGCTAAGCTGAACTCGGTGTCTCTGAGTGACAATGCGTAATGAATTCCCTCAGGGTTATACAATTCGTGGTGGCATAATACTGAGGGATGTGAGTTAAGCATGCTACTTAACATATTACTGCCGCTGCGAGGCGCGGCTAATATGATAAAGCGGCAATGTGGTGTCTTATAATCACGCAAAGGCGGGTGCCTCCACTTGTTGTGTCATCGAGCGTAACGAATTTAGTACCTTGAGTTTTTGTGGCTCAATGAGATAAATCGCGCCATCATAAGACGATACAGCATAATGCTTGCCATGCTTAATGATAGAACTGATCCCGTTTTGGGCGATTGTTTCTCTGATAATAGCGCCATCTTTTAATGAAACGCGCAATAACTCTCCCCAGTAGTTAGTGACAATAACCACTTCTGGAGAAATGAAACACAATGATTTAGGCGAGCGTCGCCCTAAATGTATGGTGTGATATAAAATACCATCGTCGATACCATGTATTTTTAGAGTAAAATCTCGCCCTGTGCTAGCAATAAATTGACCAGAAGGGTCTATGTCAACATCATCAATGATAGCAGTATGACCTTTATATTCTTTTAACAATTTGCCATTAAAGTCCCAGCTCATGAGAGTGCCTTCGGCACAACAGCTAACCCCAATGGCACGAGTTGGATGAAGTGCCAACGCTTTAATTGCATTATCATGTGCGGGGATCTTATTGAGTAACTCCCCATCATGACTTAAATGAGCAAGCGTCCCGCTGTAGCAAGCTACAAAAATTTCACCTTGATGAGCGGTTAAGTGTGAAGTTCGAATGCTGTTAACAGGGCCTTCATTGAGCGCAATACATGAGGTTTGCTTGAGGTTTTCTGCGTTTTGCTGAAACAGGTATAAATGTTGATTATGTGCCCCAGTAATGACATTTTGTCTGGTTGGGCAAAAAGCCACGGCATTCATTAAAACTCTACCGAGTTCTGGAAGCTGTTTGGCTTGCCAACTGGCGTTATGTTCATCTAACACGCCAATACGGACCACGCCGTCATCACTGACCATGACAAGCTGCTGGTCATTTTTAGAAGCCAGATCGTTAAAGCAAGGGTTACCTGGTGATTGTGAGTTTTCACCCAACTCATGAATGCACTCTCCTGAGTGCGCATTCCATACTATTACGGTGCCATCAAAAGTACCCGCGACGATATTTTTACCGTCTGTAGACCAATTAAAAGAGCGCTCCCATAGGGCTGGGTGGCTGGCCAGTTTTTGTTTTTGGTGAAACGTTGTGTGATCCCAAATTAAGATCTGTTGATCGTAGGCGGCGGAAAGAATATCCCCATTTTCGGGTGACACCGCGACTTTTTTAATGGCTGAATGGTGCCCCGGAATTTCTGCAATTAGTTGATTATCATTGATATTAAAAATTCGGATGACACCATCATCACAACCCAATACCACCCGATTATGTAACGCATCTATTGCACAGGTGTCAGTTTCAGTGTCAAAAGGCCCTATTTTTGCTAGCGCCTCACCCGTTTCTACATCCCAAATTCGCAAAGTCATATCATCACCCGACGTGTAGAGTTTGCCGTTTAGGTAACTAATTGACAGTACATCTTTTTCATGGCCGAGAATAATACGTTTAATGGCACCTTGGGTCAGGTCCCAAATAATGATGCGCCAATCTCGTGATACAGAGGCACCGAGCTCATCGCTAATAAAAACAAAGTCTTCTACATCATCGTCATGTCCTTTGAGCACCAAAGCGAGTTCCTGTTTATTAAGGTCCCAAAGGTATAAGTTATAGTCTGATGAGGCAGTGACCGCGTAACTGCCGGTTTGATTGACGGTCACTCGATTAACCAAGTGCGCGTGATACCCTAACAAATTCACTTGCGCACTGTTTATATCGAAAAGAGCAACAGCACTGTCATACCCTGATGTGATAATTTTGGTGCTATTAGGGATCTGTGCTGCACAGGTAATAGGGCCTCGGTGGCGTACAAATGATGTCGTTTCCATATATAATTCCTTGCTAAAATAGCATCTCAATGTGGTGATGTTTCTGAGGGGTTAATTGATCATATTGGTGCTGATTAAACACTTGAAAATATTGTTGTGCACTTAGGCTATTTACAGCGATATTATTGTGGTCAGCACCATTAATTTGGCAATTAGGTGCGGTGTTTGACAATTCAGTTATCCAGTCCAAATAATGTGCCTTGCGCTCTGCTGCGCTATAGTGCCAATGACTGTAAATGGTAAAAAACGCATTACTCCACCAAATATAACTGGCGTTATACTCACTCAATGCTTTCAGCAAATTTTGTCTATCTTGCAATAAATCACAATGTAAATATTGATGTGGTAACTGGCGACACTGCTGCCAATGTGTCTGGAATGCTTCTGGACCGCCCCATTTCTCTAATTCCTGCTGCCAGAGAGATTCCATATCATGCCAGTCTAGAGTACTGGGCGTTGCGCCGTACCAGAGCTGATAAAATACCTCTGGTTCCGGAAAGTGTTTAAATAACTGACGAACAAAATCAGGAAAGTTGTTTCCATCCCAATGCTCAATAATGTAGCGGCGAATTTCTAGAGCTTTTAAGCTGTAGTCAAATAGCACAACGTGTGTGTTTTCATGAAATCCTTGTGTAAACAATATGCGATAAGGTTTAAAGCCAGCAGCGACACTAAATACCGCATCAAGGGGATTATTATTTGTTTGAACCAGATCTTGATAAGATTCAATATTAAATAAGAAAGCGCCTTTTTGGGCATTGTTTAGCTGCTTTTTGATCCGCTGTATAAACTCAGTTTGAGCTCGAGAAAGGCCTTTGGTATCGTCAATTTTATCAACGGGCAGACCTATTAGTTGGCCAAATTGATTGTTCTGTGATTCTTTGGCTAGATCAAATCGGCAGTTATTAATGGACTCACCAAATCGGATCAAGGGTAAGTTGTGCTCGAAACTGGCTTGAATAAAGTGCCACCCGGCATGATGGGTGATGCAATGGTTTTTTGCTTCAGTATCGCCAAATTTAGGGTGTGCCAGTTGTCGATAGCACGCTAAGTTCACGAGTAGACAATCAGTATTTAGACCACAGGTGTCGTGCTCAGTGATAATGGGCTCTCCGGCGACGAGAAAATTGGGACCGCTGATTATACGTTGTATACCTTGATAGAAACCCTCTTGGCGCCAATGAGATAAATACCATTGCTCATCGATAACATGACCAACATGTTGTATCAAGCAATAACGTGCAGAAGTGTGAGCGGCTTCTGTAAGGAGCTGATCAATATTGTTGTGTTCTATCACATTGCCATGATAGCCATAGCGTGACCAAGCGAGGGTCAGCGCTCTTAGCTTTTTCTGGTCATATTTAGCTTGCTGTGATTCCTGATTGAGTAGTGCAAAGATTAGCTCATTCATTATATGGCCACCCCGTATTCTGTTTGGGTATGGAGTGACTGTGACATAGACGCTGATAATAAGATCCCTTCACCGTACGAGCAGGCTGTTATTTCATCGGCAGCGAGCCCTGGAAGTACTTCGGTGGCAGCTCTAATCGCACTTGTAATACAGACTGTGCGTACATAAATGGTGAGTAAATCGACCACACCTTGCTTGATAAAGGAATTAACAAGCTGTAGCCCCCCTTCAACTAGGATTGACTGAATGCCGTGTTCATTGAGTTGTGCCAATGGGTGAGCGAGTTGGTGATCTAACGCCGTGATCAAAGTATGTTCAGTGGTCAGTGTGTTTTTGACATGGCCGATAATATAGGTTTTTCTCTCGTTTTGTTCGTTGTTTAAGGGGCAGTAATGTTGGCCGGAAAAAATGATCCTAGCGGGTTGTTTTATTGGCTCTCTGCCTAAAATATTGTGTCGAGCTGTTAGTTTTGGCGTATCGTTTAGCCAAGTTTTTGCGCCAACAGCGACAGCACAATATTTTTCTCTTAACTCATGAAC
The DNA here is from genome assembly GCF_018101015.1 of Pseudoalteromonas sp. MMG005. Classification (NCBI taxonomy): domain Bacteria; kingdom Pseudomonadati; phylum Pseudomonadota; class Gammaproteobacteria; order Alteromonadales; family Pseudoalteromonadaceae; genus Pseudoalteromonas; species Pseudoalteromonas sp. MMG005. The sequence goes on from NZ_JAGJEK010000027.1 coordinate 13,586, forward strand.
CCGTTGCCAGTCTTTCGGGCATGAGATGGAAATAGATTCACCATTGTTACCCGCGGTGCAAGCTTGGCTATCAATAGCAAAATTCACGTGAATAAAAGGGCGGTCAGTGGCGGACTTATTATCTGATACTGAGCTTGCGCTGTGTTGCTCTGTTTTTATGAGGTGGCCCATGTGTTGTTGTTTGGTTTCTAGATATGCCGCTGAGTGAAAATTGGCTTCACAGACGATGGGAATTCGACCTGATACAGTGATGCCAAGTTCACTGAGGTTTTTCAACTTCAATGGGTTGTTGGTCAGTAGCCGAATCGAAATGACATTGAGGTGATTGAGGATGTCTCGGGCATCTTCATAGGTTCGACTGTCTATCGGTAAGCCAAGTATGCGGTTTGCTTCTATGGTATTGTGACCTTTTTCTTGTAGTGCGTACGCACGGATCTTATTACTCAGACCAATACCACGGCCTTCTTGCGGTAAGTACAATACAACGCCCCCGTTTTTGGCAATATAGTCCAGTGCAAAATCAAGTTGTTGTTTACAATCACACTTCAGCGAACCGAGGGCTTCAGCTGTAAAGCAGGCTGAATGAACACGAACTGGCAAATCTTTTTGGCCGTTGATATCGCCGGCACAAATAGCTGTGACTTCTTGATTTTGCTTGTTCCGATAGATTCTGACACTAAAAGTGCCTAGCTCCGTTGGTAATAGGGTTGTTGCTTCATGGCGCATTTATTCACCTCATTTAACTTACTTAATCTATATTCCTTTGGTCGATGGTCAGGAATTTTCTCAGTGGCTATTGGGCTGTTGTTGGGGGTGTTTACCCAAGTTCATATTGCTCAAGTGAATGTAGATGCTTAAAGTGATTATTTGTATTACAGGCCATTACAACAAACGAGTACCAGCGAGACTGTTAATTTTAGCAGTTGATTCATTTGATTTTTTAGGCGTTCAGGTCGTGTTACTCCGCCATTCACGGTAGCTGAAATTTTGGGTTTTATTCTTTTTGTTCAAAAAGGCGAATATCAATGGGCAAAAAAACAAAAGCGGAGGAGGGGTTTTATTTTATGTAAATAATAGGTTGAATATGTTTGGCAGTTGCACTGTATATACATACTTAATCAAATGAGTTATAAAATTATCATTAAGCACTTTCTTGTAATCAATGTGTTAGGTATAGAGCAGAAAAAGCCTATTTAGTATCACGATGGCGCTCACCGCAAATTATATGGCCGGCTTATGGGGTCAGCTCAGATGTTGGTACGTGCATGAATCAAATTAACGGAGTGAAAGGGTAAGGAGATGGCCATTAAGTTCAATGTATTTGGCAAGCATATGTCAGTGCTTAGGTGTGGGCAAGAATGGCAGCTGTATCATGAATCCGATACAAGTCTACGGGTACGTGTTTATGATGTTGTTCTTCCTCCTGAGCTTCAACAGACAGAATTAAGTAGTTACCTTGATGACATTTATCACGAATATGCATCAGAGAAACACCCAGCAGTGATAAAGATGAATTAATGTAAAATGAGATTATCGGCACATGTGCTAGCACCTAGCACATACTTTAAAATGGCCTCTTAGGCCGATCTCGTTTTTTACCAGCAATGTTAAGTAGCCGAAGAAATTTTGGACACTCAGCATGACTTGGTGCTTGGCAAGCGGCGGCATGTCGAAGACCGTCTCTCATCGCTGTCATTTCTGTAATTTTTTTATCTAATTCATCCGCTTTTGATAACAGTAGAGGCCTGTCAATGTGCACGCCTTTTGGGTGTAACATTGCACCTATTTCATCAAGTGATAAGCCAACATTACGGCCCAATGAAATGAGTGCGAGTGTATTAATTACCTTAGGCGAAAACACCCTTCTTAAGCCATTTCGACCAATTGACTCTATAAGGCCTTTCTCTTCATAAAAGCGTAATGTTGACGTGGGCAGTCCAGACGCTTTTGCAACTCTACCTATATCCATAACCTTTCCTCTTGACTTCAAGTCGACTTGAAGTATTAGCATTCACTATATCATTAAATGTGAACACCGAAGAGGAAAAATACGATGTGGGATGAACGTTATAATTCACAAGAATACGCCTATGGAACAAAGCCGAACTATTTTTTAAAAAAACATGTTAGCGCATTGCCAAAAGGAAGAATTTTAAGTTTAGGTGAAGGAGAAGGTCGAAATGCCGTTTTCTTAGCTAAGCAGGGTTATTCAGTTACGGCGGTAGATTCTTCATTAGTGGGTCTAAATAAAGGTAAGAAGTTGGCAAAAGAGCAAGGGGCAGAGGTGGAGTTTATTCATGCTGACTTGAACGAGTATGACTTAGGGCAAGCACATTGGGATGGCATTATTTCGATATTTTTCCCCTTGCCATCATTACTGCGAAAAACACTGTACAAACAAGTACAGCATGGACTTAAAAACCAAGGGGTATTCTTGATTGAGGCTTACAGGCCAGAACAAGTGAGGTTTGGTACTGGTGGTGGAACTTCAGTGGATACAATGCAATCGGCGCAATCACTGAGCGATGAATTGCCATCATTAAACTTTAATTTACTCGTAGAGTTGGAACGTAATGTAGTCGAAGGGGTATTTCATACTGGGCTAGGCGCCGTGGTGCAAGGTATTGCAACAAAAATGTAAACAAAATAATAGGCTGGTATATATTAATTGTACGGGGTGTTTTATTATACAGCGGGTTTAATAAAGTACTGTGATATGGCTCAACCAAGTAACGGTTATGGCTTGATTATATGACGCGCTATGTGATGTTTATGCATGTCGATACATTTTATAAGTAATGGCCTATTGTTTTGAGAGGCAACACCACAGTTGTGAGCTTTATCGCAGTGGTTAACAGCATTTATGGAGATAATAATGAAAAAACTAATTGGACTAGTGACGCTATTGGGTTTTGTGTCTATTGCAAATGCCAGTGAGCGCTTCGTCGTAAATACAAAAATCTATAACGATAAGCACTTAATTGGTGCACCGACGTTAATTGTGGATTCAAATGAAACAGGGTCAATTTCAGTCAGTGAACTGTATCGTTTTTCACTAACGGTAACACCGATTGATGACTCCACGGTTAGTATAGTCAGCGAGTTAGAGCTTGGTGGAAAACAGATGTCACCGTCTTTAGAGGTTGAGCTTGGCAAAGAAGCAAGTATAAATATGGATGGTAAAGCGTTTTCCGTAATTGTGAGTAAAGCTGAAGGTTAACCTGTATTAGAGCTTGTAGCACCTAAATTTAATAGGGGCTATGAGGTATTATGTGACTAAGCATGAGTTAGCGTGATTGTGGTTAAAGTACGTATATTACCCAATGTACAGTAACTTTAACCCCAAGCTTGTGCCGAGTTTAGTTTGTATTCTTACTATACATAACGTCGTTTATTACAGCTGTTCTGCTGTCAGTTATTTGAAAGTGGTGTTTATAGCATCATATCGATTGTTTCTTATGGTTATTTTTACCAGCCAGTTTCCCTTTGTTGTATATCGTATTCATAACTAAACGGCACTAAAAGTGCTTGTATTTTTCCCTGAACACTTAGAATAATCAGGTCAAATCGTATGCTTTTTACAGCGAGAGAATAGTCTAAGTTGAGCAATATTGAATGTAAGTCTTTGTAAAGTTTGTTGAGACTTGACGATTAAGCAAATTACACTAGAAATAACTAATTAGCGTCTTATAAACTAACAGGAAAGAATTATAATGCTAAAAATAACCGCAGTCAGTGTCGCGGTAGCAATAGTGTTAACTGGGTGTACGAGTACGTTTGATATTTCTCCCGATTATCAGCAAAATTTGGTAATTCCGAGTGCATGGCAGTACCCACAAACTTTACAACCAGTTGATTTAAACTGGCTGGAACAGTTCTCAACATCACATTTGCATCAGTTAGTTGACATCGCCATAGAAAATAATCGCGTACTCAAGCAGCAACAGCTGGCGGTCGAATCAGCAAAGCAGCAGCTTATTGTCTCAGGTAGTGCTTTGTGGCCCTCTCTCGATATGTCTTTGGATAGTAGCCGCCGGAAAAATGCCTCGTCAGGTACCACTGGAAATAGTCACGCATTAGACTTAACACTGCGTTATGAATTAGATGTATGGGGTAAACTCTCTGCTGGCGAACGCAGAGATAATTTGTCGTTGTTAGCACAGCAAGAAACTTTATCTCAGCATACCTATGACTTAGTCGCCAAAGTTGTTATAGCATGGTTCTCGGTCATTGAATCTCAAGGTCAGCTCTCGTTGCTACAAGAGAGAGTGGAGTTGGCGAAGCAAAACTTAGATATTATTGAGAATGGTTACAAACAAGGCTTAAATAATGCTTTAGATGTGTATTTAACACGGAATGAGCAGAGTAATGAAAAAGCCAAGTTAGCCAGTCAAAGTGCGTTAAGTGTGCAAAAAAAACGCGAATTAGAGCGTTTATTGGGGCATTATCCCGCAGGTCTTATTGAAGTAGAAGCAACGTTGCCGGTCATAGATTCGGCATTACTATTGGGTTTACCTTCAGAGCTTATTCGTCGTAAACCTGAGCTGCGTGCAAGTTGGCATCAACTGCTAGCGCAAGATGCTGCGCTTGCGTACGCTCATAAACAGCGCTTTCCAAGTCTTAATTTAACCGCGAAATACGGGACGAGTAGTGATGACTTGGCTGATTTATTGTCGTCTTCTAGTGTGGGGTGGTCGTTATTATCTGGTATTACAGCGCCGTTATTTAATGCGGGAAAATTGGCCGCCAATGAAGAAAAGGCGCGAATTGAATTACAGGTAACAGAATTATCTTATCTAGAAGCACTTCATCACGCTTTTGAACAGGTAGAAAATGGCATCACCAATGAACAGTCATTGCAACGCCAATACGAAAATACCTCTGCTGCAGCAACAAATGCCAAGTTAGCTGAGCAATTATCTTTCGCGCAATATCAAAAAGGCTTAGTGTCGTATACAACCGTATTAGATGCTCAAAAACGCTCATTTGAAGCGCAAAGTGGACTTATCTCAATTAAGAATCAAATCATTAAAAATCGCGTAGAGCTACACTTAGCACTTGGCGGCGATTTTCAATCAGGACAGGTAAAAGGCACAGTCAATGAATAAGAGAAAACGCATTTTATTGCCAGTCGCAGTATTGGTTATATCGGTTGCCGCAATTATGTTGATTGTTAATAACCCACCAAAGAATAGTCGTTCAAAAAGCAAACCTCAAGCGCAGATGTTGGTTGAAATTGAACAACTTCAATCTAGCGAGTTTACCTTGAACATTGCCAGTTATGGCGTTGTAAAACCGAGAACTCAGAGTATGTTGGTTGCGCAAGTCTCAGGTGAAGTGAGTTACATAAACGATCGTTTTAGAGATGGTGGGTTCTTTGAAAAAGGAGATGTGTTGCTGCGTATTGACGATAGAGATTACCAAGCAGAAGTAAAAATATCACAGGCGACTTTGCTAAGTGCAGAGCAGGCTCTATTAGAAGAACAGGCACGCAGTGAGCAAGCGAAGGAAGATTGGCTGCGTTTAGGTAATGGTAGTCAAGCCAGTGAGTTGGTTTTACGTAAGCCACAATTGGCAGCACAACACGCTAATGTACTGTCGGCACAGGCTAAATTGGAAAAAGCGCAGTTGGCTTTGGAGCGTACATCTGTTGTAGCGCCATTCTCAGGCCGAGTATTATCGAAAAAAGTCGATTTAGGTCAGGTTGTGTCTAGTAATGGCCAAATAGCTGAAATTTATGCCATAGACTATGTTGAAATAAGACTACCAATTAATAACCGTGATTTGGCGTTTATTAATTTACCAGAACGCTCTAGAGAGGGCACCCATAATGGGCTCGAAACCCAAGTGACCTTGACCTCAGATCTGGTAGGCACCCAGCAATGGCATGGGCAAATAATCAGAACGGAAGGGGCTATCAGTGAGCAATCTCAACAATTGTATGTTGTTGCTCAAATTGATGACCCCTATTCAGTGGACAAAATGGCTGGATTTTCGATTAAAATTGGTCAGTATGTTAATGCGCAAATCACCGGAAAAACCCTCAGTAATGTAATTATAATCCCCAATAATGCCATTTATCAGGGCAGTTATGTGTATGTGTTAAATAACGATAACTTACTGATGAGAAAGGACGTTCAGTTAGCTTGGCAAAATAAAGACATCGCCATTGTAAAATCGGGTTTAGACGCAGGCATGCGTTTGGTAACGACGCCGCTTGGTCAAGTGAGTTCAGGGACCAAAGTGGTGGTTATTAATGATAACAGTGAACCTCATATTGCTGATAAGCGCAAAACAAAGGGTGATAGACAAGAGCGACGAAACAACGCACTAGGAGCTGACTTATGATTGCATGGTTTACACGAAATCATGTGGCGGCTAATTTGCTGATGATTTCAGTTTTGCTTGGAGGGTTGTTCTCAGTCTCAACACAAATACCATTAGAGGTGTTTCCTTCATTTGAAACGGATCGAATTAGTGTCAATATGTCGCTTCGTGGCGCCACCCCTGAAGATGTTGAACAGGGCGTTGCTATTCGTATTGAAGAAGCTGTACAAGACTTAGAGGGTATTAAAAAAATATCGAGTCGCTCAGCAGAAGGCTCTGCGTCCGTTACAATAGAAGTGGATACCGGCTACGATGCCAGAGACATGTTGGCAGATATAAAAAGTCGAGTAGATGCGATAAATACCTTTCCCGCAGATGCGGAGAAACCGGTGATCTCGTTGGCACAACGCAAGCGAGACGTTATTACGGTAACGGTTTCGGGAGACTATAGCGAGAAAGAAACTCGAGAGTTTGCTGAGCAAGTCAGAGATGATTTGTTGCGTATTGATGGCGTGACACAAATAGAACTGGATGGTGTGAGAGACTATGAAATTGCCATTGAAGTCAGCCAAGACAAACTCCGCCAATACAATTTAACCATAAATCAGGTTTCTAACCTGATCGCGAGTTCTAGTGCAGATGTATCGGCCGGTAATTTGAAGTCATCGGGGGGAGATATTTTATTGCGTTCGAAAGGACAAGCGTATCGTAAAGACGAATTTGCCCAAATAGCCATTAAAACCAATGCAGATGGCTCAGTGATACGTTTAGATGATATTGCTACCATTTTCGATGATTTTGAAGAAACACCAGTCAGAACACGCTTTAATGGTAAACAAGCTGCATTTATTGAGGTATATAGAATTGGCCAGCAAAGTGCCATTGAAGTCGCGGATAAAATAAAGGCTTATATTGAAAGCCGTCAAGATACTTTGCCTTATGGCTATGAGTTAAGCTATTGGGATGATGATTCTACCATTGTGAAAAATCGTATCTCAACTTTGACCTCTAATGCAATGCAAGGTGGGATTTTGGTATTGGCTTTATTAACCTTGTTCTTGAGACCTGCGATTGCTTTTTGGGTTTTTATTGGTATACCGGTGTCTTTTATGGGGGCTTTCTTAGCGATGCCATTCTTTGGTATCACACTGAATATAATGAGTTTATTTGGATTTATTCTGGTGTTAGGTATCGTCGTAGACGATGCAATTGTAACCGGAGAAAATATTTATACCCACCTTAATAGTGCTGAATCAGGTGAGCAAGCCGCCATCCGTGGTACGACTGAGGTGGCCACTCCGGTGACTTTTGGTATTTTAACCACCGTGGCGGCATTTTTACCGTTGGCTTTTATTGACGGAGCAAGAGGTGCTTTGTTTGCGCAAATTCCTGTTGTGGTTATTCCCGTCTTGTTGATGTCTTTGGTTGAATCTAAGTTTGTTTTACCTGCTCATCTGAAATATCTTAAGTTAAGAAAAGAAAAGGGAAAAGTAAGTCGCTTTAGTCAATTTCAACAAAATTTTGCAGATGGGTTTGAACGTGGAATCTTAAAGTATTACCACCCGCTTTTAAAGCGCGCGGTCTCCAATAAAGGCGTAACATTAAGCGCCTTTATTGGGGTCTTTTTCATTATTATTGCGCTGATCAGCAGTGGTTGGACTAAGTTTATATTTTTCCCGCGGATCCCCAGTGAAACCGTCAGGGCAAATTTGACCTTGCCAACGGGAACCCCCTTTGAAGTAACGGCAAAATATATTGATTTAATGTCTGATAAGGCGCAGATATTAAAAGATAAATATAGAGATCCTGAGACCGGGGAGAGTGTAATAACGCATATTTTGGCAACCACAGGGGGACGCGGCGGCGCTGGTAATGTGGGTAGAGTACGTTTTGAGATCACACCACCAGAGACACGTGCATTGAATATTGGCTCACGCGCATTAGTCAGCGAATGGCGGCAGCTCATCGGTCAAATCCCAGGGGCAGAAAGCTTGACATTTAGAGCTGAGATTGGTCGTTCAAGTGATCCAATTGACGTTCAGTTAACGGGGACTTCTTTAATTGTGTTGAAAGAAGCGGCAAATAAAGTGAAGGAAAATCTCAATACTTATCCCACAGTGTTCGATATTGTTGACAGCTTGAGCGATGGTAAAGAAGAGTTACAAATTGATTTGACTGAACAGGGGAAAGCGCTTGGGTTAACTCGCACAGATGTGTCACGCCAGATCCGAAGTGCATTTTTTGGTGCACAGGTACAGCGAATTCAGCGTGGTCGAGATGATGTGCGCGTGATGGTGAGGTTACCCTTAACTGAGCGCAGTAACTTAACCACCCTCAATGATATTCTCATTAATACACCAAATGGACAAACTGTTCCGCTTAGCCATATCGCCAAGCTAACGCCGGGGCAAAGCCCTTCAAGCATTTATAGAATCGACAGATATAGAACCGTGAACGTGACGGCAGACATTGAAAAAGAAAATACCAATATGACCGTGCTGCAAGAGGAACTGAAAGTGTACTTAGATCAATTGGTGCTCCAGTACCCAGGTGTCAGTCATTCATTAGAAGGCGAAGCAAAAGAGCAGCGAGAGTCGTTTAGCTCATTAGGCTGGGCGTTACTGTTTGTATTTTTTGTAATTTACACGCTGTTGGCTATCCCATTTAAATCTTACTTGCAGCCTCTTATTGTAATGAGTGTCATCCCTTTCGGCATGATAGGCGCGGTGGTAGGTCATTGGATCATGGGAATGGAGCTAACGATTATGAGTTTATTAGGTATGTTGGCACTGATAGGCGTTGTCGTGAATGATTCATTGGTACTGGTGGATTACATCAATAAGCAACGTCAGCGAGGACTTGATACAATGACTGCGGTACTGAATGCGGGCGCCGCTCGGTTTAGACCTGTTATGTTGACCAGTATCACCACTTTTTGTGGTTTGATGCCGCTATTATTCGAGCAGCAAACACAAGCTCAGTTTTTAATACCCATGGCGGTATCTCTTGGGTTCGGCATTATTTTCGCCACACTCATTACCTTAATTTTGGTGCCGGTAAATTACCTATTGACGGAAAAAATGATTAGCTTCTCGGCCCGTTTAAGGGCGCACCCAGTGTAGAATTATGCCGTGTCACAAAATAAGTAAATAAGGGCACATAAATGTGCCTTTATTTTTTATGAGTGCTGCTTTTTAATCTAACTTTTTGATTATAAATCATAAATGAATTAATATTGGGGTGTTAAAAATCAATGTGAGAATGGGCTTTGTTGTGCTCATTAAATATACTAATAAGGAAATTATACAATTGAAGTATTTACTATTTATCGCTGTTTTTTTTCTCAGTGCATGCAGCACGCCTAATGTTTCTAAAAATGTGTACTTTACCAATGTGATGGACATTATAGCTTTGAGTGAAGGAAACACACCAGATGGGCTAAAAGGGACATTTCAGCTCCCTATAAAAGCATCGGGAACGCAACATCGCACGACTTATTTAAATACTGAATTAGATTATCGAGACAGAAGAAATATCTCTGTGTCACTTCACCCAAAAGTCATACGTGACTTTATTGCGAAATTTGGTGCTCACCCTGAAAGCTACTTTATTAATAAAACCATATTAGTTACTGGAGAGGCAAAACGGGTGAAAATATACTTTGTATCGAATGGTAAGCTTACTGAAAAATATTATTTTCAAACCCATATCCAAGTGGATTCACTGTCGCAAATTAAAGTCGTTTGAAGGTATCAGATATGGAGATCAGGAAATTAAATACGCTTCGAGGACTCGCGGCACTGATTGTTTTTTTTACTCACTTTAGTGATATAACGCATTGGCTTGATGGGGCTTTAGGTGGTGGCGCTGGTGCATATGGTGTCATGCTGTTTTTTTTACTTAGTGGCTTTTTGATGTCTTATTTGTATTTAAATAAAGCTTTTACAAAGTCAAACATAAAGCACTATTTATTCGCACGCTTTGCGCGGGTATTACCGCTCTATTTTGTGGTTGTCCTTAGCGCGTATTTTCTAACGGTATCTGGTAATGATAGTTTATACCATATACCGGACTTCAATTCGCTAGTAGGCCATTTGCTCTTGGTCTATGGTGAAAGTGTATTTTGGTCAATACCCGCTGAAATTCAGTTTTATTTTATTTTTTTGATCTTTTGGTTTTTCGCGAAACAAAGAAGTGGATATATTTATGCATCTATTGTTGGTGTAATGGTTTTATTATTTCTTACCAACTTTCCAAGGTTGTATGGTGAGATCTATGAGATTCCTTATAATATCTTTAATGTATTGAGATCCTTACCTTACTTTTTCGTAGGAGTGATTTTCGGCATGCATTATCACTCCTTTAAGGTTCCAGACTATTTAAGAAAGCATGGTTTTATACTGGTTCTAGGCCTGATTCCACTTATGTATCCTGAGTTTTCATTTGTTTCTTCTGATGCAAAAAGAAGAATGTGGCTGAGCTATGAAGTTTTGTTTGTGATGAGCACGGTGTTTTTTTGTATTGTCTTTTTGGTTCCGAATAACAATATATTGTTAGCAAATAAATTGGGGGATTTTTTGGGGAAAATATCTTACTCATTATATTTATTGCATATGCCTATTATTGTAAAGGTGGATCAATTTACGTTATCGGTGGAAATGAAATTACTGGTGTCTTTAGTATTAAGTATTTGTGCGGCGTATGTATCATATCGATTCTTTGAAAAACCACTAGCAACGCAAATAAGGCAAGCTGCTAATAGGGGAAATCACCCTAAAGGTAGTATGGCGAGTTAAACAGTACATTTTTATGATGATGGCGGAAATTTGCTCTCAAGCTACGATTGCAAAAAGAGCGAGGTGTACACCTGCGCTCTTTGCATTCGTTTATCTACGTATCTTTGCGATTTTCGGATTGCTGCTGGATCAGCTTTTTCAACTCCTGAATTTCACTGTGCAGGTCTTCAATGGTGGGGATATTTTTAGCTGACTCTTTTTCTTGGCGCATTTTTGCACGTTCATCTTCCATTACATTGACCACAATGCCGATGACCATATTCAAAAATGCAAATGCGGTAAAGAAGATAAATGATAAATAAAATACCCAAGACATTGGATAGACTTCCATTGTTTCATACTGAATATCAGTCCAGTCTTCGAATGTCATTATTCTGAACAGCGTTAACATAGATATCGCTATATCGCCCCATAACTTAGGGTTTATGTCATTGAATATAAAGCTACCAATTGCTGCGTATATGTAGAAAATGATGAACATCAATAAGATCACATACCCTAATTGTGGCAGTGCTTTTATCAATGAATTTATAAGAATTCTTAGCTCGGGGACCACAGAAACCATTCTGAGTACGCGGAATACTCTGATCAACCTTGCCAATAAGGCCATTTCGCTGTCGTTGATAGGCACTAAGCTGATGGCAACGACCAGAGTATCAAAAACATTCCAGCCTTTTTTGAAAAAGCGCTTTTTATCGTCATCAGCAATAAAGCGGACAGAGATCTCGAAAAGAAAAAAGAGGGTGATAAAAATATCGAGTACATGGGTGATTGAAATTGCAGTATTGGGTAATGAAAAAGTTTTTGCGCCAATCTCTAGTGCGGAAATGATGATCACTGCAACAACGGTGAGCTCAAATATTTTGTTGTTTTTTAGATTGTTCAGATTTAATTTAATAGTTTCGTACATATGCTGCCAGTTAGTTCAATAGTATGGTTTAAACGCGGCATGATTATATCCTAGTTAAGTTTCAACGGGTGTTATGATTTCTGAAAAAAGTGTTACAGAGGATTTTTAGTACGCTATAAAGTGATTGCTGAAGACTTATAAGGTCATGTAGCTGATTGAGCTCATCTGATCCGATAATGAGAAGAGCCCATAAAGGTAAGTTGATTGATTTAATTAAAAATCGGCCAGTCGTAAAAATGTATCGCGTGCTTGTATATAGATATTCGGGTTACTGTTTTTTAATACGTTTAAATCATGTAATGATTGCGTGATAGCGTTACCGTTAAATGCCTCTGAGCTGCCAAAGATGACTTGGCTTTCAAATTGTGACGCTTTAAAATTTAAGCCTTGTAGGTCTTTGATACAACTGGTGTCTGGTTGTGACCACAAGTGATTGATAAAGCTTTGCATAATATCTACACCACAAGTATTGGCATTTTCTTTGGTGCTATGTGATACAAAGATCACCCCATGCTCTGTTTCTGGTAATTCAACATAGCGCTGATTACCGCTGGTAAACGCACTTTGGACAATGGGTATATAGTAATGAGGCGTTTGTGGGTCTAAATCACCATTGAGCACCAGTGTCGGCATATAGTGCTGTGTTGGCTGGTAGGCATAGGGGTCGATATAGCGATTTCCCCATACTTGTTTATCAATATGTCTTTGGTAAAGAATATATTCTGGAATACATGAAATCGCATCCTTACAATATTCAAGCTTTGTATGAATATCACGTTCGTTGTAGTTGATTTCATTTTGTACAATAAGTTTCGATACGATTGGGGAAGAGTCAAATGGGTCTTTGGCAGCCAATTCAATAAATTGCTTGCCTGTACCTGTAAACATAAAGCGATGTAGGTTATTGAGTGCAATCACGTCGTTCGTGTTACATCGAGCTAGTCTGTGATACATCGGGATGAGTATTTGCTCAACAGAGCGACTTAATGCAATCAGGGATATAGCTTGCAGTTCAAAGCGCTTAAAATTTGTCGCGGGGCAGTGTTGACCTGAATAAACTTTGTTGACTAACGTTTTGAGCTCATCGAGTGAATTGAGACTTAATTGTGAGCGACAAAAGTCGTCACTTTGGCAATATGTAAACATATCGGCGAAAATATCATTGAAGTTTTCATCCCATGAATCAAGACCAAATTTTTCACTCGGTACGACTGAGTCTAAAATGATCCCCTGTGCGCCTGTTGGTGCGATTTGACTAAACCTTTGTGCCCACAACGTACCGTATGAAGCGCCATAAACGTAACTGGGCAGCCAATCAATCGTTTTACTTTTGGAGATCACATAATCAAGATCTTTTGCAGCAGAGGTCGTGGTGAATTTGTAAAGGCCTTCACCCCATTGCTGATGGAGATCGTTAAAGCAGGCTTGTGAATACGCCGCGTAATCAGCGGAGGGTGGAGTTGTGCACGCTAAGTGTGTTGACCACCCAACACCACGATGCTCAATGACATATAAGTCGTAGTCTTGGGTGAAATGGTTGAGGTTAGTTTCAAACTCTTTAACGTAAAAACTTGCTGAGGCACCAGGCCCGCCTTGTAAAAACCAAATTTGACCTTGGCTATTACCAGATTTTGCAGGGTATTTAGATACTAGAATATCTATTTTTTTAGCATTGGGCGCTTCCCAGTCTAAGGGGACTTCAGCCAAACTACATAAGTTTCTATTGTCGTAACTTTTAAATTGAGTGGGGCAATTGCCCCACTCAAAGTCAATATATGGGTTGTAAATGGCTCTTTCCGATGGGGTTGCCCAGATATTGAATGTACTGATCAGACTCAAAATAGCGAGTGCTATTGTTAACCGCTTCATGGTTTCCTTCCTATTCACGTTGTAATTAAGTGAGCTATATATAACGATGATTACTTCGAAAAATAACAGGCGGTACACGCCGACGTATTACCCTTGCACTTTTGAGCTGCAAACAGTCAAAAATGCATTCGGTAAGAAAGACATGAGCAACACGCTATACCAAGGGTATGTTCTTGAAGTAATAAGCACATGAATTCAATCTTGTGATCGTACGTTGACCTAAAAAGGAGTGCTTATCGGTTAGAAGAACAATTTTTTTCTGACTATTTTTCTGTATTCGCTTGGTGTTTGCTGAAGTCGAGCTTTGAACACACGTGTTAATAGCCCTTGCGCATTAAATCCAACAGAGATTGCAACGTCTTGAATTGAAAGATTGCTATTGGCAAGCAGCTCTTTGGCATTTTCTAATCGTAGTACTTGTAAATAATCAGCAGCCGTTTGCCCTGTGGCTGCTTTAAAGCGACGATTAAAGGTTCTGTAACTCATATCAAATTGTTTGGCTACGTCGGCCAGAAGTATATCGCTGGCGAAATTGTGTTTCAGCCAAAATTGAATGGCTGCGATTTGTTCATCAGGATGTTTATCAACGGCACCTTCTAAATAGCGTTGTTCTTCATAAGGCTTGCGAATTTCATGAGAGAAGTTTTGTTGTACGTGGTTGGCTGCAGCCACACCATAGAGCTGTGAAATTAAATGAACAATCACATCTGCTAATGCATTTAGGCTGGCAACGGTGTATATACGTTCAGACTGTGTAATGAAAAAATCGGGTTTTAAGTTAACTAGTGGGTAGTTACGTTCAAATTGCGTTGCGTAATGCCAGTGAGTCGTCGCTGGGTGGTTGTTCAACAGTCCAGATTCAGCTAAAAAGCATACTCCGGTACCAACGCCAATAATGGTTCCACCTTGTTGCCATGTTGATGCCAGTTGTATTGCAATGTCATTATGGCGCCTAAGTACGGGTCTTGGGTTACGCCAAATACTTGGCACGATGACATAATCTTGCTCAGCCAGCATGTTTAAATCACCATTTGGACTGAGCTGCATTCCTAAATTATTTTCAATTGCTGTGTCGTGTTGCGCAAGCCAATTGAGTTTTAAAGGTCTAAATTTGGGGCCTAAATGCCGCTTAGCATAGGCTTCTCCAGCTCGGAGCATTTCGGCTGGAAGTGTGACACTTGTGAACAACATATGTTCATATAGTGTAAATGCGATATTTATTGACTGTTTCATCTGGACTGACCACTTAAGTTTGGCGAGTATTGCACGTTATTTGGCTTATATTATAAAATTTTTTATTCTCTTCCAACTAGAATCAAGTTATTAGCGGTTATTAAGACAAGAATATCATGACAGCATTACCAATTATTGTAGGCATGGGCGGTATCAACGCTGCAGGCCGAACATCTTTCCATCAAGGGTTCAGACGTATTGTTTTAGATAAATTAGGCCAAAAAGCCCGTCAAGAGACCTTTTTAGGTTTGGCGACTTTGATGAACCTAGTAAAATATGAAAATGACCAACTTGTAACGCCTGATGGTGAGGTAATAGCCGTTGCCGATATCGAGAGAGTACTCGGTGAACAAATTAAAGCTGGCACGTTGATTCGAAAAATAGAAAAAAACCATTTTGATGTTGATGCGACCCATTGGCAGCAAAAATTGGCAATTAAAGTTAATAGCGACGAAGGTTTACGTTTTACGTGCCGCATTAAAGACTTACCAAATCCAATTCCAACGTCATGGCAAGTGACTGAAATAGACAAAAAGACTGCAAATGTGGTCGTGCCTGATCAACTCGATGTTAAGCATGATAGCTATCGAGACAACCCTATTAAAGCAGCAGGTCAATTTCCGACAGGGTTCGATCCAGCAATTATGTACAACAGTCGTTATCAACCGCGAGGATTACAGGCGACCATTTTTGCAGCGACAGATGCAATTCGCTCAACAGGATTAGATTGGCAAACAGTTATGAATAGTGTTGAGCCAGACAAGGTCGGCACGTATTCGGGGTCGATCGCCGGACAAATGAATGATGAAGGGTTTGGTGGCTTGGTTCGCAGCCGTATGAAAGGAGAGCGTGTTAGTACTAAACAGTTGGCACTGGGTTTAAATACAATGTCGACTGATTTTATTAATGCGTATGTAACCGGTAGTGTGGGTACCACATTTACAGCGTCAGGTGCCTGTGCAACATTTTTATATAATTTGCGTGCTGCGGTTAATGATATTCAAGCAGGGCGTACTCGAGTTGCAGTGGTAGCCAGTGTTGAATGCGCGCTGACCCCTGAAGTTATTGAAGGCTTTGGTACGATGGGCGCGTTGGCGAATGAAGAAGGCTTACGTAAACTTGATAATACAGATACTGCTGACCATCGTAGAACCAGTCGCCCATTTGGAGATAATTGCGGCTTTACGATTGGAGAAGGTGCACAAGTTGTTATTTTAATGGATGATGCGTTGGCGCTTGAATTGGGCGCAGACATAATGGGATCGGTTGTTGATGTATTCGTTAATGCAGACGGTGTAAAAAAATCCATTACGGCTCCAGGGCCTGGCAATTATATTACGATGGCAAAATCGGTCGCGTTGGCAGAGCAAATAGCTGGACCAGAAGCATTGCGAGAGCGCAGCTTTATTTTAGCGCATGGTTCAAGTACCCCACAAAACCGTGTGACTGAGTCTATGATTTACCATAAGGTTGCTGAAGCATTTTCTATTAATGGTTGGAAGCTGGCTGCACCAAAAGCGTTCGTTGGCCATACAATAGCCCCAGCAAGTGGTGACCAATTAGCGATGGCATTAGGAGTCTTCAGTCATAATATTATGCCGGGAATTACCACAATCAGTAAAGTAGCTGATGATGTGCACGCTAAGCACTTAGATATTCGCACCGCCCATTATGAGTGTGATCCCATGGACATTGCATTTGTTAATTCAAAAGGGTTTGGTGGTAATAATGCCACTGCAACCATATTTTCGCCGACTCAGACTAAAAAGCTGTTAAGTAAACGTTATGATAAAAGTACTTGGGAGCGTTATAGCGATAAAGTAACGCAAACACACGCACAGCAAGTTCAGTATCAACAAGCTGCTGATTTAGGTCAATACGAACTTATTTATAAGTTCGGCAATGGTATGCTGGATGAAACAGCACTCAAGATAGAAGCTAATGAATTAACACTTCCGGGCTTTAGTAAGGCAGTGAAGCTCAATGTAAATAATCAATATGGTGATTTAAAGTAACCTTTGAAGAACTATGTTAAGCAAAGCAGGGCGCTCACAATGAGCGCCTTTTTGCTTATTAAAGTTCATGCGCGTTAACGTACGGTATGTAAAAAATGCATATGTTTATGGTACTGATCTAAAATGTCGTTAATAACGGCCTCTTTTGACCAACCCATAATATCGTAGTCTTGCCCACCTTCACGTAAGTGTACTTCGGCACGATAATATTTATCTTCGCTATCATCATCATCTTCCTCAACGTAGCTTGGTTTATCTGACGATCTTCTACGTACTTCATATTTGAAATCAAGCTCTTCGCCAAGTAGTACTAATAAGCTAATTCGGCCAAGCTTTTCATCTTGTTCTATTTGCGTTTCAATATTATGTTGTTTTAACTCACTTGCCACGGAGTTAATGGCCGCTAAAGCAGCATTATTGATAAACTTGTTAACGTTGGGCTTACTTGGAAAATCTACGATGTTACCTAATCGCTCTTGCCAACTGGTTGCGGTATTACCGTTAGCAGGTGTTAGCTGAGCAATGTTAAGCTGTAAACTTTCACGTTTGGCGACATCAACTCTGAGTGCTTTAATTAAGCCCCATGTGGCAATAAGTAGAATGACAGCGAAGGGCAGAGCACTGGCGATTGTCATTGTTTGCAATGCACCAAGACCCCCGGCAATTAACAGTACTGCAGCAACAACGCCTTCACCACCAGCCCAATAAATTCTCTGCCAAATAGGCGTATTGTCGTTACCGTTTGAACACAGCATATCTACAACCATTGAACCAGAGTCAGATGACGTTACGAAGAATATAATCACCATTAACGTTGCGACAAATGAAAGTACTCCTGACATGGGAAATTGTTCAAGAAATACAAAAATAGAGACGGCTACGTCTTTTGAAACGGCATCGCCTAAACTTGTCACGCCTTTATTTATTATTAAATCAATGGCTGAGTTACCAAAAAAGGTCATCCACATGAGCGTGAAGCCTGTTGGAATGAAGAGCACACCCATGGCAAATTCACGGATAGTTCGACCGCGAGACACCCGGGCAATAAAAAGTCCCACAAAGGGTGCCCAAGACATCCACCAACCCCAATATAAGATTGTCCAGCCACCTAGCCACTCAGTTTTTTCATAAGCGAACAAATTAAAGGTGTTACGCACTATGTCAGCTGTATAGGCGCCTACATTTTGGACAAATGCCTGTAGTAAATAAATAGTAGGGCCCAGTATGAGCACAAATAGCAACATGAGCACAGCTAAACCCATATTGAGTTCTGATAAACGACGGATCCCTTTATCTAGACCCGTGGTAACTGACAAAATGGCTAAACCAGTCACTACGGCAATTAAGACAACCTGAGTTGTCAAGCCCACAGGCACATCAAATAAGTAATTTAGACCGGAATTGACTTGTAGAACACCGTAACCCAGAGAAGTTGCAACCCCAAATACAGTGCCAATTACAGCAAAAATATCGACCGCATGACCAATTGGGCCATAGATCTTATCGCCGATCAGAGGATAAAGTGCCGAACGAAGCGTCAGTGGTAAGCCATGTCGGTAGCTAAAGAACGCGAGGATCAGTGCCACAATGGCGTAAATTGCCCATGCGTGCAGACCCCAGTGAAAGAAGGTTATTTTCATTGCTTCTCTCGCCGCTTCGACACTGCCAGACTCCGCCACTGGAGGAGAGAGGAAGTGCATAACAGGTTCAGCAACGCCGAAGAACATCAGACCAATCCCCATACCGGCTGAAAATAGCATGGCAAACCAGGTTGTATGACTGTAATCAGGGGTTGAGTGATCGGGCCCAAGTTTGATGTTGCCAAACCTAGATAACCCCAAGTACGCCACTGTAATAAGAATAATGGCGACAGTAAGAACGTAAAACCAGCTGGCAGTATGGACAATACTGGCTTGTAAAGATTGAAATAAGGTATCTGCGGTTTTTGGCATAAATGCCGTAAAGATGACCAAGAAAATGATCAAACCAGACGCGCAGTAGAAAACCGGTGGATTCAACTTTGCTTTGACGCCATGTTCGGACATAGTGTTCCCCATGTGTATTACTGACAGACTCTGTTGCGAGTTTGTAGAGTCTAAAGAAGCAAAAAGCTTTAAGGTAAAAGGACTTATATAATAGCACAGATATTAATAAAAAATATTAAGAGGGCAGGCGTGGCGTAATGATAGATTCTAAAAATAAGAGCATTGATGACAAATGCTCTTACTCTTGGTTTTTATTAAAAGTGTTTAGCGTGAAATTTTAGGTGTTTTTCAATATAACTGGCAATAAAGAAATAACTATGATCATACCCGTCACACATTTCTAGTTGCAGAGGGTAATTTTGCTCTGTGGCCACTTTTTGCAAATGCCAAGGCTGTAATTGTTCATCTAAAAAGTTATCGGCGGTCCCCTGACTGACTAACATGGGGAGAGGGCGCGCATATTGCTTATTCTTTATGAGTAAAACCGCATCGTGGTTTTGCCAGTGAGTTTTATCATCTCCCAAATAACCGGACAGCGCTTTGATGCCCCAAGGGCACACTGAAGGGTGAACTATCGGGCTAAAAGCTGAAATACTGCTGTAACGCGTTGCGTTCTTAAGCCCTAATGTTAATGCTCCATGGCCGCCCATTGAATGGCCGCTAATTGCGCGCGCTTTACTGACTGGGAAATGATTTTCAATGAGGTTAGGGAGTTCTTTAACCACATAATCATACATTTGGTAATGGGTATGATAAGGAGGCTGTGTAGCATTCAGATAAAATCCCGCACCTAACCCAAAATCGTAGGCCGTATGTTCGTCATCTGGCACACTTTCGCCTCTAGGGCTGGTATCTGGCGCGACAATAGCGATACCGAGCTCATTGGCAACTTTAAACGCCCCCGCTTTTTGCATAAAGTTTTCATCGGTGCAGGTTAATCCTGATAACCAATATAAAACGGGGAGCTGTTTACCAGAGTTCGCAGTTTCTGGCAAAAATATGGCAAAGGTCATATCACATTGCGTTGTTTGGCTGGCGTGGCGATATCGCTTATGCCAGCCGCCAACGACTTTATTGCTGGCGACTAGTTCCATAACTTATCCCTCTAAAAGTGGATGACTGAACGAATGCTTTTGCCTTCATGCATTAAATCAAATGCATCGTTGATCCCTTCAAGTTTCATGGTGTGAGTGATAAAATCATTCAGTTTAAATTCACCAGCCATGTAGCGTTCGACTATTTCAGGTAACTCTGAACGGCCTTTAACGCCACCGAATGCGCTGCCGCGCCATACTCGGCCAGTAACAAGTTGAAATGGGCGAGTAGAAATTTCTTTGCCAGCTCCTGCAACACCAATAACAACAGATTCGCCCCAACCTTTATGGCAACACTCTAGTGCTGAGCGCATCACATCTACATTACCAATACATTCAAACGAGAAATCAACGCCACCATCCGTCATTTCTACGATTACATCTTGAATTGGTTTATCGTAGTTTTTAGGATTGATAAGATCGGTTGCGCCAAGTTTGGTTGCCAGCTCAAATTTATCTTCATTGATATCAACACCAATGATACGTTTAGCCCCAGCCATTGTTGCGCCAATGATGGCTGATAAGCCAATGCCACCTAAGCCAAAAATAGCAACGGTGTCGCCATTTTGTACTTTGGCGGTGTTCATAACCGCACCCATACCTGTGGTTACACCACATCCAAGCAAGCAGATTTCTTCTAATGGCGCTTCTGGGTTTACTTTTGCTAATGAAATTTCAGGCAATACCGTAAATTCAGAGAAGGTGGATGTGCCCATATAATGGTAAATTGGTTCACCATCTTTAAAAAAGCGGGTTGTTCCATCAGGCATTAGGCCCTTACCTTGCGTTTCACGGATTTGCTGGCATAAGTTAGTTTTACCAGAGGTACAGAACTTACATTCACCACATTCTGGCGTGTATAGAGGGATAACATGGTCGCCAATCGCAACACTGGTTACACCTTCACCAACGGCTTCGACAATGCCCGCACCTTCATGCCCTAGAATGGCTGGGAATATGCCTTCAGGATCTTCACCTGATAAGGTGAATGCGTCAGTATGACATACACCCGTAGCCATAATTTTAACCAATACTTCCCCTTTTTTAGGCATCATAACATCCACTTCTTCGATACTCAGTGGTTGACCCGGACCCCAGGCAATAGCGGCTTTAGATTTTATAAACTCAGACATAATTACTTCCATCTACATTGATTTTGTAAACAGTATAATTACTTTATTATTTTTGATAATCTTTAATTATAAAAAATACTTTTACAGATTTGTAATAATGGATAGATGGATTGGTATTGATGAATTCGTTGCGGTTGCAACAAGTGGTTCATTTACACAGGCGGCCAAGATCCTAGATACTTCGGTTGCACAAGTGAGTCGACGGGTAAAAGAGCTAGAGCAGCAATTAGATCATCAGCTACTGACAAGAACAACTCGAAAATTGGCATTAACGCAAGAGGGTGAAGTGTTTCTAACGCATGCGAGACATTTACAGCATGCATATGATGATGCCACATTGGCACTGCGCCAAAGAGACCAGCAACCAACAGGCACACTTAAACTGACCGCGCCTGTAATGTATGGTGAACACTATATAATGCCGATTGTTCATGACTTTATGACAAGTTACCCTAAGGTAAAAGTGGAAATGTTACTGTCGAATGAGCAACTAGACTTAGTGGCTATGGGCTTTGATATTGCAATTCGTTTGGGTCATTTGAAAGACTCAAGCTTGAAAGCAAGGCGGCTTTCGTGGCGAAATACGTTAGTTTGTGCGTCACCTGAGTATTTGAATCATCATGGGCAACCGCATAGCTTGAATGAATTGGCGGAACATGCTTGTTTAGTGGGAAATAGCAGTTATTGGCGTTTTTTTGATAAGAATAAAGAGCGAAATATTAAAGTCAGCGGACCGTTGAGCTGTAATAGTGGTTGGGCTTTGCTCGATGCTGCGTGTAAAGATTTAGGGTTAGTCCAGCTGCCACATTACTATGTCGAAAAAGCATTAGAAAACAAGCAGCTGATAGAGATATTACCAAACTTTAAACCAAAGCGTGAAGGGATCTGGGCGGTTTATCCGCCCAGACAATATATGCCGACTAGCTTACGCTTGCTGCTGGATTATTTGGCTGCACATTTTGACCCGCAAACTCCATCGCAGAGAGGGCTTGATTGAGCGCATCTTCACGGCTATCACAAAAAGCATCGCTACCGAGTTTTTCACGAATGTTAAATCGATGAAGGCGATCGCAAGTCTCTTTGTTTGGTGAGAAAATAAAGACTTTACAATTGGCATCGAGTGCATCCTTAATTGCATTCTCAAGTGCTAAGCTTACGGTGACATCAAGCATCGCAACATCACTTAAATCAAGTACCATAGCCTGGTATTTGTTGATATCACGATGTTGGCGTGCAATCGCTTTAGAGACACTAAAAATCATGGGGCCAGAGAGATAAAAATAGAGCAATTGTCCTTTGGCTTGTTCAAATAAGTTGCGCTCTAGTTCAGTCATTGGCACATCGTCGTCGGTATCACTAATGGCTTTCACTTGCTCGGCTTGTACTTGACTTAAGCGCTCGATCACCAGAATGTTTGATATAAACACACCGAGACCAACTGCGACAATTAAGTCAACGAAAACGGTCAATAGCATGACACCGTACATAATAGCCATTTGCATTAGACTAAGTTTGTGGGCACGTTGGATAAAGCTCCAATCTAAGATATTGAAACCAACGTACACGGCAATACCTGCGAGTACGGCCATCGGAATGGGTTCGGTTAAACTACCAGCAACAAAGACAACAGCCATTAAAATTAACGCACGAAAAATCCCAGCCAGTGGAGAACGTGCGCCAACTTGTACATTAACGACGGTGCCCATGGTTGCGCCTGCGCCTGGGAGTGCACCACACAAACCGGATATCATATTTGCAATACCTTGACCGCGAAGTTCTTTATCTGAGTCGTGTTCGGTACGCGTTAAGCTATCGCCAATAACGGCGGTTAATAGGGTATCAATGCACCCCAATGTACCTAAGACCAACGCATCAATCACCATCTCAGTAAACAAGTCGGCGGTAAAAGTTGGCCAAACGATAGAGGGTAGTCCACTGGGGATTTCGCCAATTCTACGGATACTTTCAGTATCAAATAAGATAATCGAGACTAAAGTAATAGCAACGAGGGCTACCAGTTGAGCAGGTACATACTGACGGTATTTCTGCGGTAAGTAAAACAGAATCCCTAAGGTTAGGATACCGAGAAACAATTCAGAAAAATGTAAATCTAACAGTAAACTTGGAAGTGCTTCAAGGGTGCCAATCACACCGCCCATAGGCGCTTTATGGCCTAATAATGGCGCTAGTTGTAAGATGATAAGTATTACGCCAATACCTGACATGAATCCTGAAATAACACTATAGGGCATTAATGTTACATACTTACCAAGTTTGAGCGTACCGAGCAGTATTTGAAATGCGCCAGCCATCATGACCACAGTGAAACCCATTGCCAAGCCATTTTCAGGATAGGTGGCCATCATGGTTGTGAGCACCGCGGTCATAATAACCGTCATCGGACCTGTTGGTTCTGAGATCAAAGAAGTGGAGCCGCCAAATAAGGCAGCAAATAGGCCTACGAGGATCGCTCCCCACATACCGGCTTCAGCGCCAGCACCTGAGGCAACACCAAATGCTAGGGCCAGAGGTAGAGAAATTATCGCAGTGGTTACACCACCGAATAAATCTCCCTTTAAATTCATGTGCTTAAATCGAGATAAAGACAACATTGGACTTCCATACCGCGAGATTTCACGCATTTTACACTAAATTGTCCCTTTAACTATCAGAACTTCAATATTTTTTTACAATTTGCCGCGTACCCAAGCCATATTGCTTTGTGGTAGTATCGCTTACTATTAGCCTTGAATGTAGACATAATCAACCATGTTTCAACCAGTTAGCCTATTTGTTGGGTTAAGATATGCCAAAGCAGCGAAGGGAAATGCTTTCATTTCTTTCATTTCTTTTTTTTCTATCGCAGGAATTGCGTTAGGTTTAATGTCTCTGATCACGGTTAGCTCAGTTATGAATGGTTTTGAGCAGTCGTTAAAAAGTGCAATGTTAGATCTCATTCCTCATGTGCAATTAAAAGCAGATAATGCTGAGAATGCACAAATAGAACAAGTCTTATCGCGATTAAACACACATGCAATGGTAGAGCGTGCGCAACCCTATATTACGTCTGATGTGATTTTACAAACCAACCAAGAATTAATGGGAGTTAGATTACAGGGACTATTTAGCGGATATGATAATGCAGTAAGTAAGCATATTGAATTGGGTAAATTACAAACACTCGATAAAAAAAAGTATCAATTGGTGCTGAGTCGATATTTGGCGAATAAGCTTGGTATTGGTGTCGGCGACAAGGTTCGGGTAATTTTACCCGAAGTAACCAGTTATACGCCATTAGGTCGAGTGCCGATGCAGCGTTTATTTACAGTAGCCGCTTTATATAATTCAAAAAGTGAAGCTGATATGCATTTGGCATTTTCAGATGGCAAAAGCTTGAGGCGATTGATGAGGCGAGCCGATAACAGTGACATGGATATAAGCATCACGTTAAAAGATGCATTTGCATTAGTACCTTTTTATGCTTCAGTTACGGACTTATTGAGCCGGTATGAAAAGGATGATTGGCAGACTCAGCAAGGGGCTTTGTTTGCAGCTGTTGCGATGGAAAAACGCGTCATGTCAATGTTATTGGGCTTAATCGTCATTGTCGCAGTATTTAATATATTATCAGCGCTATCTATGATGGTTCGAGAGAAACAAGGAGAAGTTGCAATATTGCAAACGCTTGGATTTACACCCAACATGATTGGGAGAGTCTTTATGGTACAAGGCCTTTATAATGGTTTAGTAGGGACTGTAATTGGTTTGATCTTGGGACTGATAGTTGCAAGTAATATCAACGAAGTGTTGGATATTTTAGGCTTGTCTTTATTAGGTGGCGCTAAGCTTCCGGTATTATTTTCGCCAATAGGACTGATTTCAATGGCGACCGCCAGCGTTACAATGAGCTTTATTGCAACGCTATATCCTGCTAAAAAAGCAGCTAACGTATTACCCGCTGAGGTTTTGAGATATGAGTAATTTGGTAATTGAATGTAAGCAGTTGGGTAAGTCGTATCAAGATGGGAAAAATCAAGTTGAGGTTTTAAAAGGCGTTAACTTATCAGTGACACAAGGTGAAATGTTGGCAATTGTGGGCAGCTCTGGGTCTGGTAAAAGTACACTTTTACATATTTTGGGTACTTTAGATAAAGCATCAAGTGGCAACGTGAAAATTAAGGGGCAAGAAGTAGCTGCCTTATCTCGCAACAATCAAGCTGAATTTAGAAATCAATATTTAGGTTTTATTTATCAGTTTCATCATTTACTGATGGAATTTACTGCGTTAGAAAATGTGGCGATGCCGCTTCTGATCCAAGGGATAAAAAAGCAACAAGCACAACTCAGCGCAAATGAGATGCTAGATAAGGTAGGACTAGCGCACAGGGCGGATCATAAACCATCGGAACTCTCAGGTGGTGAGCGCCAACGGGTTGCGATTGCACGTGCTTTAGTGACTAAACCGGCTTTAGTATTAGCGGATGAGCCCACTGGCAATTTAGACAAGCATAACGCGATGAAAATATACGAGCTTTTATCACAATTGAATCGTGAATTACAAACCAGTTTTGTGGTGGTGACGCATGATTTGGAATTAGCGGCAAAGTTAGGCCGAAGTGTACAGCTGGATGATGGAGTACTGTCAGAGGCTGCGGTTAAACCCGGAGTTAAGCATGCTTAGTCTTTATTTAAGTAAGCGGTTTCGTCAATCTAAGCGAAAAACTGGGTTTGTTAGTTTGTTAAGTAAAGCATCAACGTTAGGTGTGATGCTGGGGGTTGCGGTACTGATCATTGCATTGTCGGTTATCAACGGCTTTGAACAACAACTAGAAGAACGATTATTGTCTGTTGTGCCCCATGTTAGTTACGAAGCACCCTATGATCCCATTAATGATTGGCACGCTAAAGTCGAGTTATTAAATCAGCATCAGGCTATTTCGGCTGCGGCGCCTGAAATCAACTTAACGGCTATGGTGCAATTTAAAGGGCAACTTAAAGCCGCAAAAGTCAAAGGTGTGGAGCCGAATATTCATGCAAAGGTTTCCTCAGTATCGCGTTATATTGAGGGACGTAACTTAGATGAATTAGCTGCGGGCACGCTGATTTTAGGTAGTCGTATTGCAGCGAGCTTGAATTTGACACTTGGCGATAAAGTAACGTTACTGGTCGCCAATAAACAGGCAGAGCAGCCACTTTCAGCACCAAAGCGTATTGGTGTCACGCTTATTGGGTTGGTTAAAATGGGTGGTCCAATCGATGAATCTATTGCATTGGTCAATTTGGCTGATTTACAGAGCGCATTGGGTTTGGAACCGAACCAAACAACAGGGCTAAGGGCGAAAGTACAAGACGTGTTCAATGCACATCAAATAGCCATGGCGGCTGGTAGTAGTTTGCCTGATTTAGTGTATGTGAATAGCTGGTTTAGAACCCAAGGGAGCTTATATCAAGATATTCAAATGGTACGCACCATCGTTTTTTTGGTGGTATTTTTGATTATTGCGGTTGCGAGTTTTAATATTGTTTCCTCAATGGTGATGGAAGTGAAAGAAAAACAAGCAAGTATAGCGATACTTAAAACGATGGGCGCCAAAGATCGAACGATATTTGCAACATTTGCCTTACAAGGAGTTGGCTATGCAGTAATTGGTGCCCTGTTTGGCACTATCTTAGGGGTATTACTGGCGATTAATCTGCCTGACTTATTCAATGCCATATTCACTCAAACTGATAATAACCCGTTGGCAGGGGTCTATTTTGTTGAATTTTTACCGTCTAAATTGATTTGGTCTGATATTTTAGTCACGTTAGGAGTAACTTTTATTTTGGCATTACTGGCGAGTGTTTATCCCGCTTGGCAAGCAACTAAAACAGCACCTGCCTCTGTATTAGGCAACGGCTAAAGCGTGGATTAGGCTGAGGAGTTTACTTATAACTCAGCTGCTACGAGCTCGTATAAACACTGCCTTTGGAGGTGATTTTATGGCATGCTGCCTCGGGTATATGTTACGTTTTTATTGGCGCGACAATAGAATTAAAAACAAGCAGAAGATGCTTATTTCTGACGGTATTGCTAACGAATGAATGGGAATTTTGAGTTTGCTATATTCTGTGTTCAAGCGGTTAGTGATACTAGTAGGCTTGTTAAGGTTTGGATTACGTGCTGATAAGTTTACTCATATACCGACAAGCTAGTAGATGGTAACGCTACTGAATAGTGCTTTGAAAGCGAGGCCACTTTGAGCTATTTGTATGGTTATAAACCAAAAGCTGCTATCCGTTTTGATGACATAAATGTCCGATACTATGATGCTGGCGATTGTGTATTTAATTTAACGCATTAATGTGAATTGGGATAAGAACCAATATAATGCTGCTATATGCTGAATATAACGTACTTATTATGATTTTAGCCTCGTTTTGGCTCAGGTTATTTACTGAAAACTAGGTTTTGTGGCGTATAAATATTGTCAAAAGTGAAACTCTGATAAATATATGGCACCATTTTGGTTGCAAGTAGCTAGGCAAACCCTTACATTAATGTCATTAAATTAGTATTAAGAAGTAATAATATGAGTGAACAGCAGCAACCTGAGCTAACAAAAGAACAAAAACAACAAAGAGAAATTCAATGGCAAAGAGAGTGTTTTCAAAATGCCCAAAAACATCTAGCCGAAAAAGGTATTATTCCCAATGCTGTTATAGACAAAGACAGTCGCTTTTTAGCACCACTGTGTGCCGTATGGAAAATGAAAGCACAAAATGGTAAAACATATTGGGTGATCACGGGCAGGTTACCTACAGATCATGTTGAAGTAACAGCTGCGACGTCGGCACGTGCGGTGATGAAACACTTTTCATACCAATGGCAAATAAAAGCGGATTCAATAATGGCGAATGCTGGGCACGATCCATCTCAAGTTGAGTTTGCAAACTTGCTAATTAGCCGTGCCCATGGCTTATATGATGTGGCCGATAATGACCAATTATGGGCTAATGAAGCATCGTAAAAGGGTCCGTTTTAAATGAAGAAATAGGGCACTTGAGCTTTTGTCTTGGGATCCCTGCTTCCATAAAAACACAACCTTGCTTTAAAAACCCATTTTCAATGAAGTTGGGCACTTCTTGCAGTATACAA
Organism: Pseudoalteromonas sp. MMG005; assembly: GCF_018101015.1. Lineage (NCBI taxonomy): Bacteria > Pseudomonadati > Pseudomonadota > Gammaproteobacteria > Alteromonadales > Pseudoalteromonadaceae > Pseudoalteromonas > Pseudoalteromonas sp. MMG005. Next base: position 42,086 of record NZ_JAGJEK010000027.1, read on the forward strand.
TTCACAAAGATATCATTTAAACCTCTCTCTTTTGCGATGTACACAAGGAAGTTAAGGAGAGAGCTGTACGCAGAGCGATTTCGATGGGCCTGTATCACTGCAATACGGCTGATCAGTCCGTCAGGACACAACCGGCCAGTGCCAACGGGTTCATGTTTTTCATCGCTGATTATTACATGTTCTGAATGTGAGTCTAATCCATCAAATTCGACTTCCATAGGCATATGGAATTCATAGACAAAGACACGCTCTCTTATTTGCTTTAACTGTTTTTGAGTTTGTTGCCAATTGACTCTGTCGACGTGGTAATTCATGATTCCTCCGCAAAGCACAAAACCATGGCTTTAACCTGCTAACTAAGTGCAAACAGCCACACTTATTCATAATGATGAATAAGTTAAACTTAAAAAAGCAGGGGAAACCTGTGATCCGTATACAGTAAGGTAATACGAGATCAGTCATCTTCTTGTAAGAAATACGTTCCCTCATTTATTAGTTTAGTTAACATTTGTGCAAATTCAATGCAATTTAATGATTCTTCCAACATAGAAGCTGAAAAGCAAGGAAAATCAGTCAGTAACTTAATTGCCTCTAAGTGCTTTAGTGCTAGGTTAAAGGTTTCTCCGTTAACACTTAAAACGATAGAGTGAGCTAGTTTTTGATAAATTGCTCTGACGCCACCAGCACGTTCTATTATGTCATTCGGTGTAATGTAACTTTCCAGCTCTGTGTGTTGTAGGGGGGGGTCAAGTGGTGCCAAGTCCATATCATGCTTAGGTTGGCTGAGCATAGCACCAAGCCAATGTTTTAGCTGGTCAGGGTCGTTCAGGGCATCTTGCATAAGTGCCTGAATACCGGCTACTTCTTGTGAACTCAATTCACCCTTTGAATCACGAAGAGACAACATAGGATCGGAATACCGCGTATTTCCAGTTTCAGAGTCAATGAGGTGGTCGGCAAAGCCGGATAAAAAATCTTTCTGGTCCGGTGCTCTAAAACCAACAGAGTAGTTAAGTGCATTTTCTACCGCATAGCCTTCATGGGGACATCCTGGTGGTATATATAAAATATCGCCGGGCTCTAACACAGCATCAATAGTGGCATTAAACTGCTCAACTTGAAGTAGGCTTTTGTTTTGTGCAAATTGCTTTAGGCTTGTATCAGGTAAACCTACACGCCAGTGGCGTTTCCCTTGTCCTTGAATTATAAACACGTCATATTGATCTAAGTGTGGTCCCACACCACCGTGAGGTGTAGAGTAGCTGACCATTAAATCATCTATGCGCCAGTTAGGTATAAAGCGAAACGGTTCAAGTAGTTGCGCAGCAACTGGGTGCCAATGATCAACGGCTTGAACAAGTAACGTGCTATGCTGGTCTGTAAGTTTAGCAAAATCTTCGAATGGCCCATGGAACGATTGCCAATCGTTATTATGATTAGTGATTAAACGTGACTCTATACTTTCTTCCATCGCAAGCCCCGCAAGCTCTTCAGGCTCGATAGGGTCTTCAAATTCAGTAAAGCCACCTTTGATCAGTAAAGGACGTTTTTGCCAATATTGTGAGAGAAACTCAGCTTGGCTTAATTGGTTTATTGTCAATTCGTACATGGTTATTCCATAAAAAAAGCGAAAGAGGAGCTCTTTCGCTTTAAAATTTAACTTACGAGCGAGTTATACTAGTTCGTCGATAAATGCTTCAGCACGACCAATGTAGTTTGCTGGTGTCATTAATTTCATTTCAGCTTTAGCGTGATCAGGCAGTTCCAAACCGTCTATAAACTCAGCCATGATCTCTTGATTAACACGCTTACCACGGGTCAGTTCTTTTAGCTTTTCATATGGCTTTTCAATACCGTATTTACGCATCACAGTTTGAATTGGCTCTGCAAGTAGCTCCCAGTTTTGGTCTAGCTCTTCGAGTAAACGATCAGCGTTTACTTCAAGCTTGCTCACACCTTTAAGGGTGGCTTGGTATGCAATGAGCGTATAACCCATACCGACACCTAGGTTACGTAACACGGTAGAATCCGTTAAGTCACGTTGCCAGCGAGACACAGGTAACTTTTGTGCTAGGTGCGAGAAAATCGCATTAGCTAGTCCTAAGTTACCTTCTGAGTTTTCGAAGTCAATTGGGTTTACTTTATGCGGCATAGTTGATGAACCAATTTCACCAGCAATGGTTTTCTGCTTAAAGTGATTTAGTGCTATGTAACCCCATGCATCACGATCAAAATCGAGTAAAATCGTGTTAAAGCGGGCTACTGCATCAAAAAGCTCGGCAATATAGTCATGCGGTTCAATTTGAGTTGTGAATGCATTCCAAGTCAAACCGAGGCTTGTCACAAACTGTTCTGCATGTTGATGCCAGTTATAGTCAGGGTATGCACTTAGGTGTGCGTTGTAGTTACCTACAGCACCATTGGCTTTACCAAGAATAGAAACTGCCGCAATTTGATTACGCTGACGTTGTAAGCGTACATACACGTTTGCAAACTCTTTACCCATAGTTGATGGAGACGCAGGTTGGCCATGCGTACGAGTCATCATTGGAATTGAGCGGTATTCAATCGCTTTTTCTTTGATTGCAGCAAGCAATTTGTCGCAATAAGGTAACAATACTTCATCACGCGCTTCTGTTAGCATTAGGCCGTGAGATAGATTGTTGATATCTTCAGAGGTACAAGCGAAATGAATGAATTCGTTTACAGCGTGTAACTCAGCGTTATTAGCAACTTTTTCTTTTAGTAAATACTCAACGGCTTTAACATCGTGGTTCGTTGTGCTTTCAATTTCTTTTACGCGTGCAGCATCGGCTTCACTAAAATTGGTCACTATGCTGTCTAGAAGCGCATTTGCTTCATCACTAAATGCAGGCACTTCTGCAATGCCTTCAGCTTTCGCTAAAGCTTGCAACCAGCGTACTTCAACCGTTACACGGTATTTAATTAAGCCAAACTCACTGAAGATGCTTCTAAGCTCAGCAGTTTTACTGCCGTAGCGACCATCTACTGGAGAGATAGCGGTTAACGCTGAAAGCTCCATAATTTCTCCTAAACTAATTGGTTTTGAACGATATTTAAATTCTATTTTGTGCTTCTGCGATAATTTTCTTTTTACCAAAGAAAAACTGACGGCGTTTGCCACCTAGTTGTCGCCAAAGTACTGCGCTGCGGATCCCTGCAAGGAGCAGCGCTCTAATTTTTTGTTGAGTGCCAGGTTGCTTCAAAATCTCTGGTTTGCCAAAGATTTGAATTTTTTGTCCTAACGGACTCAATACTTCACTATATATGTCAGCAAATGCGGCGATGATAGTACTATCACACACTTCAAAGTGTTGTAATTGACGCTCTACATCTTTTAAACGACGAGCCAGCTCACTTAGCGCTTGAGGGTTATTAGCAAGCGCTCTTTCTAATTGCATTAGCCCACCAACATATTTGACCATTTCAACGTCTTTTTCACCAGCTGGGGTTAATTGCTCAACCAAAGTCCGTAAACCAGACTTCAGAGCAAAGCTGTCTTCATAGACATCGGAAGGTTTTTCTGGGGAAAGATTTACAATACTTTTTAAAAAGCTTGCAACATCTGTTTCAGCAAACTGTCCATATTTAGAGACCTTTTGAACTAGCTTGGTAATTTGACACATAGCCGCAAGCGGCATGACATATTCTGCTGCCATTATTTAATCACCGAGTCTATAATGCCGCCACCTAAGCATACGTCATTTAAGTAGAAAACGGCTGATTGGCCTGGTGTGACAGCTTTTTGAGGCGCGTCGAATAACACACGCGCCAACCCATCTTGACCAACGAGTAAGGTACATGCAATATCGGTTTGGCGGTAGCGAGTTTTTACCGTGCAGCGTAGTGTGCCTTGTGGGCCAACTCTATCGACCCAATGTAACTGGTCAGCATTTAAACCGTTGCTGAATAGGCGAGGGTGGTCTTTACCTTGGCCAACCACTAAAACGTTGCGTTCAATGTCTTTATCTACCACATACCATGGCTCACCGTTACCTTCTTTCATGCCGCCAATTAATAAGCCTTTTCGTTGACCAAGGGTATGGTACATAAGACCTTCATGATCGCCGACGGTTAGTCCATCCGTGTCTTCTATCTTACCCGGTTGTGCTGGTAAGAATTTTTGCAAAAAGTCTTTAAACTTGCGCTCACCAATGAAGCAAATACCGGTACTGTCTTTTTTGTCATGGGTAATTAAATCTTGTTCTTCAGCAATGCGGCGCACTTCTGGTTTTTCTATTTCGCCGACCGGAAAAAGGGTTTGTGCGATATGTTCATGACTTAATGTGTATAAGAAGTAGCTTTGATCTTTGTTATCATCGAGTCCACGACACATAACAAATTTACCGTCACGTTCTTCACGCTGTACATAATGCCCTGTGGCAATATAATCGGCACCAAGTGCTTGTGCGGCAAACTCTAAAAAGGCTTTAAATTTAATTTCTTTGTTACACATAATATCAGGATTTGGTGTACGGCCTGCTTTATATTCAGCGAGGAAGTATTCAAATACATTGTCCCAATACTCTGCGGCAAAATTAACAGTGTGGAGTTCAATATTTAACTTATCACATACTGCTTGGGCATCTTTTAAGTCTTCAGCAGCAGCGCAATATTCATCATTATCATCTTCTTCCCAGTTTTTCATGAATAGGCCTTCTACTTGGTAGCCCTGTTCTTTTAAGAGGTAAGCTGAAACTGAAGAATCAACACCGCCGGACATACCAACGATGACTTTAATGTGACTATTATCGCTCATAATTTTTGCTGTAAATCTATGTGATTTTTAAAGGCCGTGATTATAGCACGCAAATGTGTGTGGCTAAAAGTCGAGATGAATATCATCGGTTATTTAGTACTTTATATTGGCCGTTTTTTAATCCATCGAGCGTAAATTTACCGATCTGGGAGCGAATTAGTCGTAGTGTTGGGTGGCCAATATGTGCGGTCATTCTGCGAACTTGCCTATTCTTTCCCTCATTAATGGTGACGCTTAACCAAGTCGTTGGGATATTTGCTCGTTCTCTTATTGGTGGGTTACGTGGCCAAATACTCGGTTCGGGAATTATTTTTACTTTCGCAGGGCGTGTTAAACCATCTTTGAGCTCGACGCCAGAACATAACGCATCAATATCTTTTTGCTCAGGAACTCCTTCAACTTGAACCCAGTATGTTTTGTCGGTTTTTTTCTTTGGGTCGGTGAGCTTGTGCTGTAATTTACCACAATTTGTGAGTAGCAATAACCCTTCGCTATCTCTATCCAGTCGGCCAGCAGCATACACTCCTTTCTCTTTCACATATTGTGCAAGTGTTTCACGGTTTTGATCATCAGTGAACTGACACAACACATCGAACGGCTTATTGAACAAAACAATTTTGACATCTTCTGGCGCAATACTTGGTTTTGTTGTTTTTCGGTGACTTGGTCGTGAGGATTTTGGTGTGTTTCGAGAAGATGAACGTGCTTTGTATACCATGTTATAACCGAGCGTGAAAGTCGAGGAGCAAGATTATATCAATTGACGTGCAAGAGTGCCCACATTTTGTGACTTTGGTCGCAGATTTAATTTTTACAGGTAAAATATGACTTGTTGAAGGCGTGTAGTCTATTAAAGAAAAAGGGTAGCAATGGCTACCCTTTAAATTAGAAACATTAACAATTATACAAGGGTTGCCAAGATATCGTTAAATGTTTTGCTCGGACGCATTGCTGCATAGGCAATATCGTCATTAGGCTGGAAGTAACCGCCAACGTCTTTAGCCACGCCTTGAGCATTGTTTAGCTCGTCAACAATTGTTTGTGCCTGTGCTGTTAGTGTTTCAGCGTAAGCAGCGAATGTAGTTTGAAGTTCAGTATCAGTTGTTTGAGCCGCCAAAGACTGAGCCCAATAAAGTGACAAGAAGAAATGACTACCTCGGTTATCCAGCTCATTTACACGGCGAGAAGGTGATTTATTTTCATCTAAGAATTTGCCTGTTGCTTGATCAAGCGTATCAGCAAGTACTTGTGCTTTGGCATTACCAGTAGTTTGACTCAGGTGCTCAAGTGACGCCGCTAGCGCTAAAAACTCACCTAACGAGTCCCAACGTAAATGGTTTTCTTTTTCAAATTGTTGCACATGCTTAGGTGCTGAACCACCCGCGCCAGTTTCAAATAGGCCACCACCATTCATTAGTGGCACGATAGACAGCATTTTTGCGCTGGTACCTAGCTCAAGAATTGGGAATAAATCAGTCAAGTAGTCACGTAGTACGTTACCTGTAACTGAAATGGTATCTTTTCCTTCTTTCATGCGCGCTAAAGAGTACTCTGTTGCTGCAACAGGTGCTTTGATCAGCAGCTCTAAACCAGCAGTGTCATGATCTGCAAGGTATGTGTTTACTTTTTCAATAAGCTGAGCGTCGTGAGCTCGGTTTGCATCTAACCAGAATACAGCTGGAACACCGGTTGCGCGAGCACGGTTTACAGCAAGTTTAACCCAATCTTTAATTGGTGCATCTTTTACCTGACACATGCGCCAGATATCGCCTTGCTCAACATCATGTTGAAGTAGCACGGTATCATTTGCATCTACAACGCGAATTGTACCTGCTGATGGTGCTTCAAATGTTTTATCATGAGAACCATACTCTTCTGCTTTTTGTGCCATTAGGCCCACGTTCGGGATAGTACCCATTGTACGAGGATCAAACGCACCGTGTTCTTTACAGAAGTCGATAGTTGCTTGGTAAACGCCAGAATAACAACGGTCAGGAATAACAAAGCTGGTATCTTGCTGCTTACCTGCTGTGTTCCACATTTGACCGCTTGTACGAATAGCTGCTGGCATTGACGCATCAATGATCACGTCACTTGGGACGTGTAGGTTTGTGATACCACGATCGGAATCAACCATTGCAATGCTTGGGCTACTTTCATATACGGCTGCGATATCAGCTTCTACTTCAGCACGTTTTGCGTCATCTAGTTGTTGTATTTTTGTATATACATCACCTAAACCGTTGTTTACGTCAACACCTAGCTCTGCAAATAGTGCAGCATGCTTAGTGAATACGTCTTTATAGAATACTTTAACAGCATGGCCAAAAATGATTGGATCAGATACTTTCATCATTGTTGCTTTCATATGCAATGAGAATAGTACGCCTTTATCTTTTGCTGATGCAATCTCCGCGGCAAGGAAGTCTTGCAATGCAGAAACACTCATACGCGAAGCATCAATAATTTCGCCTGCTAACAATGCAGTGCTTGCTTTAAGCGTAGTTACATCACCATTACTTGCAATATGCTCAATGCGCACATTGGTGGCTTGCTCAACCGTAGTTGACTGCTCTGAACCGAAGAAATCGCCATCAGTCATGCTTGCAACATAAGACTGTGAATCTTTAGCCCATGCGCCCATTGAGTGTGGGTTTTTACGTGCATATGCTTTTACTGATGCTGGTGCGCGGCGGTCAGAGTTACCTTCACGAAGTACTGGGTTTACTGCGCTGCCTTTGATTTTATCGTAAGTTGCTTTAATCGCAGCTTGCTTTTCATCTTGTGGCTCAGCTGGGTAATCAGGAAGTGCATAGCCTTTTGCTTGAAGTTCTTTAATGGTTGCGTGTAATTGTGGTACAGATGCACTGATGTTAGGCAGTTTGATGATATTTGCTTCAGGCGTTTTAGCCAGCTCACCAAGTTCAGCAAGTGCATCACCGATACGTTGCTCTTCAGTTAAAAAGTCAGGGAAATTAGCAATGATACGGCCAGCTAATGAAATATCTCGAGTCTCGACTTCTACACCGGCTACGTTAGTGTACGCCTGAATAATAGGGAGTAAAGAGTAAGTTGCTAAAGCTGGAGCTTCATCTGTTTTAGTGTAAATAATTTTTGATGTCATCATCATTCCTAGAATTTGTGGCCTCTAAAAGCCATTCAACAATGCAAAGGGAACGCTATGTTGCCTAAGGCAAAAGGGTATAGCAAGTTTGTTAGATATTTTTACTTTAGGTAAAATAATAATATCTAACCCACCTAATAGACGTAGCAATTGTATCAATCATTACATATTGGGGCTAATTCAAAAAATTAAAGTTCCAGAATGAAAAAATATAAGGAAGTTTTAGAAAATGAAGCGAGCAGCGAATGCGACTCGCTTTATATAGTCATCGCTGCTGTTACACTAACAATTCACCGCTTGGCGCGATGTTGGTAGCGTGTAACCCTTTCGGGCCTTCTTGCAGCTCGAATGTTACACCTTGACCAGCTTTAAGTGTTTTGTATCCATCCATTACAATCGTCGAGTAATGGGCAAAGATATCTTCCTCGCTGCCGTCTTCTACGATGAAACCAAACCCTTTGGCGTTATTGAACCACTTGACTTTTCCGCAAGCCATACTTCTACATCCTTCTATAAGTGACTAAATTTAGTTAATCTAAACTTTATAATTTGCTAGACTGCCCATATAAAGCAATCTAGTACGACTGTAGTTTAAATAGGCAGTCAGTCAAGTTATTTACTATTTTTTTTAACATTTTATTTATTTTCTAATTCAAGTTTGCTTGAGTTACCAAGACAAGACTATATTTAATTATGAGTGGGACAAAAGATTCAGGTGTTATAGACACGGTACGTGAAAGTGAGAAGCAAAAGCTTAGCCCTCCGCGTAAGTACAAGGTCATTTTAAACAATGACGATTACACTCCAATGGATTTTGTAATCGAAATTTTAGTGACATTTTTTAATATGGATAGCGAAAGAGCAACTGATGTGATGTTACAAATTCATCACGAAGGGAAGGCTGTATGTGGAATATATCCTGCCGATATAGCGCACACAAAGGCTGAGCAGGTCAATCGTTACGCTCGCGACAATGAACACCCGTTGCTTTGTAGTTGTGAGCAAGAATAACCTTTTTAATTCTCGTTTGGGGGTTGCCAATGCTAAACAAAGATCTAGAAATAACCTTAAACGCCGCATTTCGTGAAGCTCGTACACGCCGTCATGAATTTATGACAGTAGAGCACTTACTTTTGGCGCTTATTGATAATCCATCTGCAGGAGAAGCGTTAGGCGCCTGTGGTGTTAATACTGAGACTCTAAAGCGAGAGCTGTCAGAGTTTATAGATGAGACAACGCCGGTCTTACCAGATTTAGAAGAAGATAGAGAGACTCAGCCTACACTTGGGTTTCAGCGAGTGTTACAGCGTGCTGTGTTCCATGTTCAATCGTCAGGGCGTAGTGAAGTTACAGGTGTAAATGTACTTGTGGCTATTTTTTCAGAGCAAGAGAGTCAAGCTGTATATTTGCTTAAGAAAAGTGATATTAGTCGGTTAGATATTGTTAACTTTATATCCCATGGTATCGCTAAGTCAGACGATGATGAGTCGGATCATGACGATCATGAAGAAATACATGAAGAATCAAATGACATCCAAAATGAAGAGAAATCTAAATTAGAAAACTTCACTGCGAATCTTAATGTAATGGCGCAAGCTGGTCAGATCGACCCATTAGTGGGCCGTGATGAAGAAGTCGAACGAACGGTTCAGGTGCTATGTCGTCGTAAAAAGAATAACCCTTTGCTTGTGGGTGAAGCTGGTGTTGGTAAAACAGCGATAGCTGAAGGGTTGGCATATCGAATTGTAAACAACCAAGTGCCAGATGTTATTGAGGATGCAGTTGTTTATTCGTTAGACATGGGGGCTTTGTTAGCGGGTACGAAATACCGAGGAGACTTTGAAAAACGTTTCAAAGCACTACTGAAAGAGTTGCAAGCAAAACCTCATGCTATTTTATTCATTGATGAAATTCACACAATAATAGGGGCGGGTGCAGCATCTGGCGGAGTCATGGATGCCTCTAATTTAATTAAACCGCTGTTATCGAGTGGCCAATTGCGCTGTATGGGTTCGACAACATACAACGAGTTTAAAAATATCTTTGAAAAAGACAGAGCATTGGTTCGCCGTTTCCAAAAAATTGATGTTGTGGAACCAAGTGTGGCAGATACAACAAAAATTCTATATGGGCTGAAAGAGCGTTATGAAGAACATCATGGCATTCGTTATACACAAAAAGCGCTGCGCGCTGCCGCTGAGTTAAGTGCAAAGTATATAAATGAACGCCAGCTACCAGATAAAGCAATTGATGTTATTGATGAGGCGGGAGCGAATCAACGTTTACTTCCTGTGTCACGCCGTAAAAAGACCATTGGTGTATCTGATATTGAAATGATTGTGTCAAAAATTGCGAGGATCCCACAGCAAAGTGTTTCTTCAAGCGACAAAGACACCCTCAAAAACTTGGACCGCAATTTGAAAATGTTGGTTTTTGGACAAGACCAGTCAATCGATGCACTTACGTCAGCGATTAGATTGTCTCGTTCAGGACTTGCAAATGAAGATAAGCCAATAGGCTCGTTTTTGTTCGCGGGACCAACCGGAGTTGGTAAAACAGAAGTGACGAAGCAGCTCGGCAAATGTATGGGGGTCGAATTTATACGCTTCGATATGTCAGAGTATTCTGAACGCCATGCTGTGAGCCGATTAATTGGTGCGCCTCCTGGTTATGTAGGCTATGAACAAGGCGGATTGTTAACTGATGCTGTGATAAAGCATCCTCATTCAGTGGTTTTACTAGATGAAATAGAAAAAGCTCACCCGGATATCTACAACATCTTACTTCAAGTTATGGATCACGGTACGTTGACAGATAACAACGGCCGAAAAGCGGATTTTAGAAATGTTGTATTAGTTATGACAACTAATGCTGGTGTTCAGGAAACCGTTCGTCAGTCTATTGGTTTTCAGGAACAAGATCACTCGCATGATGCGTTATCTGAAATCAATAAAGTGTTTACACCAGAGTTTAGAAATCGTTTAGATAATATTATTTGGTTTAATCATCTTGATAAAGAAGTGACGTTACAAGTAGTCGATAAGTTTATTGTTGAGTTACAGGCGCAGCTTGATCGTAAGTCTGTGAACTTAGAGCTCACATCGGCAGCACGGTCTTGGTTGGCAGATTTAGGCTACGATAAGGCGATGGGGGCACGTCCAATGGCACGTGTTATTCAAGAGCAGCTTAAAAAGCCTTTGGCTAACGAAATACTATTTGGTGAGTTAGTCGATGGCGGATCAGTTAAAGTGTGTATTAAGGATAACAAAATTGCATTTACTTATGAAAACGCGCTTGTTTCTGCATAAGCATTCATTATGTAACTAATGTCAAAAAGCCTAGCAATGCTAGGCTTTTTGTTTTGGGCTATATAAGCCCTGCTCAATAGACTTTTTATAACAACCATTGAGTAGGTTGATTAAACACGTCTATGAGCGACGTATTACAACCTGTTCCAAGAACAGTTCTACACGGTTCGATTAACGAGCACGGAAGACAATGCGTCCTTTGGTTAGGTCGTAAGGGGTCATTTCAACCGTTACTTTGTCACCTGTAAGAATACGGATGTAGTTCTTGCGCATTTTTCCAGAAATATGAGCAACAACCACGTGACCATTTTCTAACTCAACGCGGAACATTGTATTTGGTAAAGTATCAAGGACTGTGCCTTGCATTTCAATTACGTCTTCTTTCGCCATGTGTAGCGTAACACCTCTTTGAATATTTAAACGCAGGAGATTTTGCCCAAAAGCTTGCAATAAGTAAAGGAAAGGGTCAAAAAATTGTTATTTTATTAGCCTATGATGCCGATTAAAGTAGTAAAATGACTTTTTTGGTACGAAATTTAACGAATAGCGATAATGAACGGGTTATTTCTTTGCTGTCTTTTTCGTCGTGTTGGTATCGCTGTTAACCCAAATATCATTGATAAAACGTTGTGCAGGTTTATAGTGCGACTTGTATTTCATCTTTTTGCAGCTATCAATTTGGTACCCTAAATAGAGATATTGCTTTTTCGCCCTCTGCGCATAATCTATCTGCGCTAATATCATGACAGTTCCAAGGCTATATGATTCGTAATCAGGATCAAAAAAAGTGTAAATGGCAGAGAGAGAATTTGGCATCGTATCGGTTACGGCAACCGCGACCAGTTTATCAAAGTGCCAAAGCTCAATGAAAGTGATGGGTAACCAACGGCAGAACAAAAAACTTTCATATTGTAAATGGTTAGGTGGAAACATGCTGCCATCTTGATGCCGTAGTGAAATATACTTTTCGTACAGTGGGTAGTAGTTAGGACGTTCTTCATGACTTTCTACAATACTAAATTCATTATTTAGTTTGTTCCACTTACGTTTTTGTGACTTAGATTGCATAAAATCATAGGTGGGCAGTCGCAGTGATTGACATGCATTACATTTGGGGCAGTGCGGGCGATATATTTGGTCACCACTGCGTCGGAACCCTAATTCTAATAAACCTTCAAAACGCTCTGGTGTATAACAATTGTGATCTAAAATAACGAGTAATTGTTCTTGCTGCTCAGGTAAATAACTACAACTAAATTGCTGACTTAAACCAATTTTTGATGGAAAGTGTTCAGTCATATATGTTTTCCAAGGTTTGTGTTAGCCACATGTTGGCAGGCATATCGAACGCGTTTGCTTTGTTAAGTTTAGTCAAAAATTCAGTCCGTGGGATAACTTTTGCACCGAGCGTGTTTAAATAAGGATTCTCTAACTGGCAGTCAATGAAATGCGCATTGTGTCGCTTCAACCAATTAACCAATGCCCACATAGCGAGTTTTGAAGCGTTAGGTTGATTAAAAAACATGGATTCACCGCAGAATACGCCAGATTGCATAATGCCATATAAGCCACCAATCAGGTGTTCTTCATTCCATAGCTCAAGGCTATGTGCAAAACCGGCGTGATGCGCATCCATATACGCTTGAAGTATTTGGCTATTTATCCAAGTCCCTTCACTGTTTAGACGCTGAGTACGGCATGCTGTAATAACATCAGAAAAAGCGCGATTAATTGTAACCTTAGGTTTTATTCGACGCATCGCTTTTCGCAGTGATTTACTAATATGAAACTCATCTAACTCAATGACGCCACGCTCACTTGGCGACCACCACATAATTGGCTCTCGTTCATTGAACCATGGGAAAATTCCTTTGCTATAGGCTGTGCGAAGTCGAGTTAATGAGAGACACCCACCTACGGCCAATAAGCCATCTGGATTTGTGAGTGCTAGGTTACATGGGGGAAACTGACAGTTATCACTGGATAAATGAATAATTTGCTGCGTCATAGTAAAAGTTACGAATTACGGTAATTGTAAAATTGGAAATAAAATAACGCAAATTCAAAAAAAATCAAATGGGGGAGAGGCCCCCACTCAATGTAACTTATAGATTATCTAAGTAACGCTCAGCATCTAATGCAGCCATACAGCCTGTACCGGCTGATGTGATTGCTTGGCGGTAAATATGGTCAGATACATCACCAGCTGCGAAAACACCTTCAACGCTCGTCTGAGTAGCATTACCGTGTAATCCAGACTGGACAACCAAGTAACCATCCTTCATTTCCAATTGTCCTTCAAACATATCGGTGTTTGGCTTATGACCTATTGCAATAAAGACACCTGCTAGGTCAAGATCTTCCGTTTTTTCTGAATTTGTTTCTTTGATACGAATGCCTGTTACGCCCATGTCATCGCCGAGTACTTCATCTAGGTTACGGTTTAAGTGCAGTGTAACGTTACCATTTTTAGCTTTATCCATTAAACGGTCTGCAAGGATCTTTTCGCTACGAAATGAATCGCGACGGTGAATAACATGTACTTCATCTGCAATATTTGATAGGTAAAGCGCTTCTTCAACAGCGGTATTACCGCCACCAACAACCGCCACTTTTTGGCCTTTGTAGAAGAAACCATCACAGGTCGCACAAGCGGATACACCACGACCTTGGAAAGCGGTTTCAGACTCAAGACCTAGATATTTTGCCGATGCGCCAGTGGCAATGATCAATGCATCACAAGTGTAGGTACCTTGATCACCTGTTAAAGTGAATGGACGTTTTGAAACATCTACTTTGTTAATATGATCAAAAATTATTTCAGTCTCAAATCGTTCAGCGTGCTCTTTCATGCGATCCATTAATGCAGGACCAGTCAGACCATGTGCATCACCAGGCCAGTTTTCAACTTCTGTTGTCGTGGTTAATTGTCCACCTTGTTGCATGCCTGTGATCAGCACTGGGTTTAAATTTGCACGTGCCGCATAAACTGCCGCGGTATAGCCCGCTGGGCCAGATCCTAAAATAAGCAGTTTACAATGTTTACCATCACTCATTATGATTTCCTAAAATGTTATATACTCTGATTGAATGAGGTTGATTCTAAGAAATTCAAGCAAGATGTAAAATAAAATCAACATTTCATTTTTTGATAAATCAGGAAGATGTCAAAAATACTGTACTTGAGCGTTTTTTGCGCCATTGGCACGAAAATGAACGCTTATTCATGACCAAGTAGGTTTTTTTTGATATGTTTTAAAGAAGTATATTTCGTTAGTCCGCTTGGATTGACTCTCAACTATAGGTATTTATGGCTTTTTGGCAGGAAACTCCAGGGTTTGAATTAGAGGCTAAAAACATTCAAATTCTGACAGATGCAAAGCAGTATCATGGGCAATTGTTACAGTTGATAAAGGGTGCACAGCGTCGTATTTATATCACGGCACTTTATCTTCAAGATGATGAAGCAGGGAGAGAGATCTTAACTGCACTACATGATGCATCCCTTGCAAATCCAGATCTCAAAGTCAATGTATTAGTCGATTTTCATCGTGCACAGCGCGGATTGATTGGCGCACAAAAATCAGATGGCAATGCGAGTTTATATTGCCAAGCATTGAGTGACTTGCAAAGTAATGTCAAAGTATATGGCGTGCCTGTTAAAGCAAAAGAACTTTTTGGTGTTTTGCACTTAAAAGGGTTTGTAATGGATGACACCGTTATGTACAGCGGTGCAAGTCTAAATGATGTGTATTTACACAAAGATTCAAAATATCGCTTAGATCGTTATTTTTTAATAAATCAGTCTCAACTTGCCGATAGTTTCTGTGATTTTACAGATCGATATTTGATCAGCAGTGAGGGTGTACCTAGAATAGATAGTCGACCACTGCCTATATTTAGTGATATCAAATTAGCACAAAAAAAATTAATGCGAGAATTGAAAAAAGCCAAATATGATTTGTCTGAAGCAAGCAATCAAAATGGTCTTAACATTCGTGCGTTTTTAGGGTTTGGTCGTCGTACAAATAAGCTTAATCGTTTAATTAAAAACCTATTTGATACAACAGAACAGGAGCTTATTTTATACACACCCTATTTTAACTTTCCGGCGCCTCTTTTACGTTCACTCAGGCGATTATTAAAGCAAGGAAAGCAGGTAACAGTGGTGGTGGGTGATAAAACGGCAAATGACTTTTATATTTGCCCAGAACAACCCTTTAGCCGAATTGGTGCTTTACCTTATTTATATGAGACGATTTTACAGAAGTTTCTCAAAAGCCAAAAGCGTCACATTACTTCGGGTCAATTAAAAGTCTATTTGTGGAAAGATGGGGTAAACTCATTCCATTTAAAGGGAATTTGCAAAGATAATCATACACATTTGCTAAGTGGGCATAATTTGAACCCTAGAGCTTGGGGGCTTGATATTGAAAATGGCATTTTGATTGAAGACCCGCAAAAACAGGTATTACCGGGTATTGAGCAAGAAAAACAGGCAATTTTAGATAAATGTCGTTTGCTTACTGGCCCAGATGATATTGAATCATTAAATGATTATCCATTACCGGTTCGAAAGTTACTTGGTCAAGCTAAACGCGTGAAGGTTGATTTTATTATTAAGAAGTTTATCTAGTCTGACTTTATCGAGCGAAAAGATTATATTAAAAAGGGCCTTAGGCCCTTTTTAATATTTATAGGTATTCGCGTTTATTCATAAGCTTCGTTATGCACATTGGCAGCACGACCAGATGGATCTGCATTGTTTTGAAATGAAGCATCCCATGCAAGCGCTTCTGGTGTTGAACATGCAACTGATTTACCATGAGGTACACAATTTGCGGCAGCATCGCCCGGGAAATGTTCTTCAAATATTACTCGGTAAAAGTAAGCCTCTTTACTGTCTGGAGTATTGATTGGAAAGCGGTATTTAGCATTGGCTAAGTCTTGATCTGATACCTGATCGTTGACATGGGCTTTTAATGAATCGATCCAACTATATCCAACTCCATCAGAGAATTGCTCTTTTTGTCTCCAAAGTACGCTGTCAGGTAAGTAACCATCAAACGCTTCGCGTAGAATATGCTTTTCAATACGACCATCTTTACACATTTTATAGTCGGGGTTACTGCGCATCGCGATATCAACAAACTCTTTGTCTAAGAAAGGCACTCGCGCTTCTACACCCCAAGCGGCCATGGATTTATTAGCCCGAAGGCAATCAAACATGTGTAACTTAGATACTTTTCGATTCAGTTCTTCATGAAACTCTTTTGCATTCGGGGCTTTGTGGAAATAAAGGTAGCCGCCAAATAATTCATCAGCGCCTTCGCCAGAAAGTACCATTTTTATACCCATTGCTTTTATTTGTCTAGACATTAAATACATCGGCGTTGATGCCCTAATTGTGGTGACATCATAAGTTTCTAAGTGATAAACAACTTCTCTTAATGCATCAATACCTTGTTGGACCGTAAAAACTATAGGGTGGTGGACAGTGCCTATTTCATCGGCCACAACTTGTGCAGCAGCAAGGTCAGGTGACCCAGCTAAACCAATAGAAAAGGAGTGCAACTTTGGCCACCATGCATCAGATGCATCATTGTCTTCTATACGTTTAGCTGCAAACTTTTGAGTAATTGCCGAAATAACGGATGAATCTAAGCCGCCAGACAATAACACTCCATACGGAACGTCACACATGAGTTGGCGTTTTACTGCCGCTTCTAGTGCATTTTTAACATCCAACGGGTTCGCTGAATTAGTTTTTACGGCGTCATAAGATTGCCAATCACGTTGATAGTAAGGGCGTAACGTTCCTTCTTTAGAATATAAGTAATGCCCAGGAGGAAATTCCTCTATTGAGGTGCAAATCGGTGTTAGTGCTTTCATTTCACTGGCAACGTAAAAGTTACCATGCTGATCTCGGCCCGTATAAAGAGGGATAATACCAATGTGATCTCGGCCTATTAAATAACTGTCTTGCGTTTCGTCATATAAACAAAATGCAAAAATACCGTTCAAGTCATCCAAAAATTCCGGGCCTTTTTGTTTATATAGCGCGAGAATAATTTCGCAGTCAGATTCAGTTTGAAAAGAAAAATCAGTGGTGAGGCTTTGAGCGAGTTCTTTATGGTTATATATTTCTCCATTGACTGCAAGTATGTTGGTTTTTTCGGGGTTATATAGTGGCTGTGCCCCACTTGATACGCCGACAATAGCTAACCGCTCGTGTACCAATATTGCTTTATCTGTCGCATATACACCAGACCAATCAGGGCCTCGATGTCGGAGCGTTTTTGACATCTCTATTGCTTGACCTCGTAATTGTATTGGATCAGATTTTAATTCTAATACCCCAAAAATAGAACACATAAAATACCTCATTCCTGCGTTGGTTAGCTAAAGTGCTAATTATTTATTTTGTTGATGAAGAACGACGGTTTAATACCGTGTTTTCCTTATTATAGATTTACCAGAAATACATAGAGAAGTCACACAGTTAAGTGGGTTTTTTAAAGGGAGTTTAATGACTATATTGGTGCAATAAATGAGGATATTGCACCAATATGGAAGGTGGTTTAGTGCGTTGTGCCAGCTGCAACTTTTAAATCAGACTCATTGCTGATCGCGGCCGCAATAATGACTTTAATTGCTGACATGACCGTTTCTTGAGCCATGCTTGATGCACCATTGTGATGCACTGCTTGGGATGGTAAATAGGGGATATGTATAAAGCCACCTTTTATATTGTAGTGGTGCAGCGTAATTTCATGCATTAATCCATACATCACATGATTACATACATATGTCCCAGCAGTATTTGAAACGGCGGCGGGAATATCCGATTTGTGCAGGGCAAGTAAAATACGCTTAATTGGTAAGTTGGTGAAATAGGCGGCGGGCCCCAGTGGAATGACAGGTGTATCAATTGGCTGATTACCCGCGTTATCTGCAATACGGGCATCGTTCACATTAATTGCAATTCGTTCTAGTGATATGTCGGCTCGCCCCCCGGCCTGACCGACACATAATACTAACTGTGGAGAATATTTATTAATTGCACCACGTAGTACATCTAAAGATGTATCGAATTCACATGGGAGCTCTTTGGTGCGGATAGTTAACCCGTCAATAGCGATTCCTTCTAACGCTTGTACCGCTAGCCATGAAGGATTAATTAACTCACCGCCAAAAGGAGCGAAGCCAGTGATAAGAACACAAGGTTTGTGTGAGTTAGTCATTAAATATTACTCCATACATTAGTAAAATATTAATTGCGAGCAAAGTTAATGCGGTTGGGATTTGCACCTTGATAACTTGATATTTATCTTTTAAATCTAACAATGCGGCAGGGACAATATTGAAATTTGCAGCCATTGGTGTCATTAGTGTGCCGCAATAACCTGAATACATACCAATTGCAACGAGTGGTGCGGCAGAGGCACCATGCCCTTGAATTAAGAAAGGCACGGCAATGCCTGCTGTCATGACCGGAAATGCAGCAAAAGCATTACCCATGATCATGGTAAATAACGCCATACCAACACAATACAAAACAACTAACATGAAGCGGTTATCGGGTGAAATAAATAACGTGACGAGATCTTGGATGGCGGTGCCAGTTTGAGCCACTATGAATACACCACCGAGCATCGCTAACATTTGCGGTAAAATAGCAGCCCACCCGATAGAATCTACTAATCGACGAGATTCAGTGAGTGCGCGTATTGGGCTGCCAGAAGTAAATTTCCAGCCAATTAACAAGGCAACACCACACGCTAGGGTTAAAGAAGCTAATGTAAGATGACGCTGGTCGAATATGTACCAGCCATCGATATTTAAGTCTCCGAGAAGTAAGGTACAAATGACGGTGACGATAGGGATCATAACTGCTGGCATAAATAGTTTATTGCCAATTGTTTCTGCACTATGTGATTTAGCCTCATCTGATGGTGTGTCATAAGTGCCCATCGATACACGCCCAAACCCAGCGAGTAGTGCAATGACCATAACACTCACACCAACCCACTGATAAGTAATGGCTTTACCAAGCAGTGAAATTGAAAGATCACCAAATAAAAACACATTACCAAATAATAGCCAAAAGAGTGCGGTACTGTATTTTTTCGGATGGCCTTTATCTTGTAACGTTCTCATTACTAAAAACATAACAACAAAGCCAATAAGTAAATATATGTTTTCGATTGATATGATAGCGGGAGGTGTATTTACAACATTTGACGGAGCACTCATGATAGCTCCTCCGTTAACCTAGTCTGAGGTTGATTCTTATAAAAAGCAATCTCACGACTAATTTTTGCTTCGAGCCTAGCCAATCTAAATAAATGAACGAGTAAAGCGGCGATTGCTGTGGGAATGGCCCATAAGCCAATATGGAGCGGTTCAATACCAGTAATACCATTTTCTTTTAGGAAAGCATCCATGAGTAACACCGCGCCAAAAGCGATGAAGATATCTTCTCCAAAAAACATAGCAATATTATCACATGCGGCCGCATGTGCACTGATCATATCTTTGACTTCTTTAGGTAATTCGCCATGTAGGTTTGTCGCAGCGCCTAATGCCATCGGTGCTAATAAGGGCCTAACCGTTTGAGGTTGTCCCGCTAGACTCAGTAAGCCTAGCGCAGAAGAGCATTCTCGTACTACGAAATAGACGGATAAAATGCGTGCAGTCGTTGCACTTTTTATACTCGCAATCCAGCTTTGTGCACGTTGTTGCAAACCATAGCGTTCAAGCAATGCGATCACAGGTAAAATCAGGAGAAAACTTGCAAGTTGACGAGAATTCATGAATTTCTCACCAAACGTTTCAATCAGTGCCAAGAAGTTCATATCGACCGCCCAACCGGTGACGATACCTGCGGCGGTGACCACCAGTAGCGGGTTAAATCGCAGTGCAAAGCCTAGCACTACGATTGCGATTCCACTTAGTGGTAATAGGTTTAAGTCTGTCATATTTATCACTCTATTTATTATTTTTTGCTAGCGTAAATTGCGCTAAGTGAGCTGATTGCTTTTCACTTGCACTATATGCTTGTGAAACAGTAGATTGCACAAATTGGACTGTTTGTTGTGTACCTAATTGACTAAATAAACGAAGGTCGGCGTTAATTACGGTGGCGATAATTGGATACCCCCCTGTAGTTTGACAGTCATTCAACAGCACTATAGGCTCTCCGTTTGGTGGCAGTTGGATCACGCCAGGATGTACCCCTTGGCTGGCTATCGTTGTGTTGTGTTGTACGGTATTTTTTGCTGTAAGTCGGGAACCCATACGGTTATTTAGCTCACTGACATACCAAGCGGTTGTCAATAAATGCTCAAAAGCACCGTCTGGCAGCTTATCACAGTGAGGCCCTTTAAGTACTCTTACCTCATTGGTGTATGCTGGCTGTTGTGCGCCTATGCGAGAAAGCGGCGTAGGGCAAGGCGTAAAAGTAAGTTGGTCATTGGCATTTAAAGCTCTACCATTAAATCCGCCAAAATTTGCTTGTATATCGGTAGATTTGGCACCGAGTACTTCGGAAATTTCGATACCGCCTTGAATAGCTAAATAAGCTCTTTGAGCACTTTTACTGGTTGAAAAAGTGAGAGTGTCGTCAGTATTGGCGAAATAACGCCACCCTGAATATAAAGGCTGACCATTCAATTTGGCTGATAAGTCTCCCCCAGTTATGGCGAAATTAACAGGCGCGGTGAATTGAAATTGAGCGAGGCCAATGGTTATTTCAATCACGGGAGTATTTTGTGCATTGTTGACAAGTAAATTTGCTAGCTGGAATGCAATTGGGTCGAGTGCACCGCATTGACTCACACCTAGATGCCTATAACCTACACGGCCTAAGTCTTGAATTGAGGACAACACGCCAGACTTAATGATGTTTAACATAATCCTTCCTTTGACGGCATGAACTTAACTTGGTCTCCAGGCATGAGCACACTAGGCTGTGCGCGCAGAGGGTCAAACAAGGGAGTATCGCATTGCCCCAATAAGTGCCATCCACCAGGAGAAGCACTGGGATAAACGGCGGTGAGTTCTTGTGCTATAGCCACAGAACCTTTAGGTACATGAGTTCTAGGGGTTTCTTTCCGCGGTAATTGTAACGCTTTCGGGAGTGTCCCCAAGTACGCAAAACCAGGTAAAAACCCTATAAACTCAACTTGGTACAGTATGGATGAATGAAGTTCGACAATTTGTTTTTCAGTTATTTGTAACGTATTTGCCAATGCGGTCAGATCAGGGCCAAAATTGCGGCCATACTTTACAGTTAACGTGTGAGTGGTCGGTGTATAGCTGGTCACTTCACACTCGTCCCATAGGGCATTGATCTTTGCTATCCAAAGAGGGTGATCTTGCGGGTTTTTGAGGTAGACAGTGACTGAAGCCTTAGCGGGTACCACTTCAAAAAATGCGTCACTTTGCAATAATTTTGCTGTCAGTGCAAATAAACGGCGTTGCGCATTACGGGCAGGGCTTTGGGTAGTAAGTGTAAATACAATTGTATGCTCCCCAAGCAGGTAACAATGCTTATCAGTCATTGCGTTTCCATATCATTGTTATTATTGTCGATAGTATATCGAATTTGTTACTTGCAGATACAAAAAAGCCACACAATGCATGGCTTTTTTAACTCAGAGTGTTAATTCACATCGTTTGATGTATCGCTCTATTGTGTTTTTAACAGCCACTCACTTAATAAACGTACGCCATAACCTGTTCCACCTAGAGGAATTTCTCCTTTTGCTGAGCTAGAGAGTGCATTACCTGCAATGTCGATATGAACCCAACGTGTTTCACCTGCAAACTGTTGCAAGAAAGTCGCTGCGGTTGTTGCTCCAGGGCCACTAGAACCAATATTTTTAAAGTCGGCAATATCAGAAGACAGGGTATCTTTGTAACCTAGGGGTAAGCGCCAAACTTGTTCGTTAACCTGCTTGCCAGCGAGTGTAAATTCATTTATCAGCTGATCATCATCTGAGAAAATTGCTGAATATCGATTCCCGACAGCACGAATCTTTGATCCAGTTAAGGTGGCAACATCAACCATTATCTCTGGCTTGAAGTGCTTACGGGCATACCACATGGCATCGCTTAATACGAGGCGCCCTTCTGCGTCTGTATTGACCACTTCAACACTTAACCCTTCAGCTGTACGTAATACATCCCCAGGCGCGATGGCATATTGTGATACCATGTTTGCTGCCATGCCCATAACAGCGACAACGTTCATGTCTGCTTTATTTAGTGCCATTGCTTTAATGGTACCCAGTACAGCTGCTGCACCTGCCATATCGGATTTCATTCGAGCTATTGAGGCACCTTTTTTTATGCTGTAACCACCAGAGTCAAACGTTATTCCTTTGCCGATAAGTGCAATTGGTGTGTCTGAGTTGCCTTCATAATGTGCAACGACTAGGCGTGCACCTTCTTTACTACCTCGACCAACCCCTTCGAGGGCACCCATTCCAAGCTCTTTCAATTGTGCAGGCTTTAAAATAGTTACTTTAACACCATATTGCTCTAGATCTTTTGCCGCTTTAGCAAAATCAACTGGGGTCATTTCTGTTGCCACTTCAGAAGTTAAATCTCGGGCTAAAAAAACACCTTGCTCAACGTGCGCAAGCTGCTGATATTGTTCACGAGTACGTGTATCGTTAGCGACATGAATGTTATAGCTAACATTAAATGTTTGTGGCTCTTTTTTATAAACTTCGAACGTATAGTCACGCAAGTTTGCGCCGTGGGCGAATTGTGCAGCCAATTCGCTATTGTCTTTACCGTTGCCGATAGATGCGAGTGCGAGTGAAGCAGAGACTACTTTTTTCGACTCTAATTTCGCATGGATGTTACCACCTAGCTTAGCCATTTTGGCGTTGGTTAATGTCTCTTTCTTACCAAGACCAACAATGAGTATACGACTGTACTTACTATCAATAGGCGCAATAACTTCAACGGTTTTACCATACTCACCTGTAAATGCATCAGCTTTTGTTGCACGCTCTAATTGCTTTCGTGTGTTGCTATCTAAAAACTTAAGATTGGCATTACCATCTGAATTTTGAAAAACGACAAGTGCATCACCTTTAACTAAATGAGATGTAAAATTAAAGTCAGCAGCAAAAGCACTTGCTGAGCTTAATACAGCGAATGATAGAGCACTCAAAGAAAAAGATAGTTTCATGATAAATCCTAAGTAAAAAATCAAAATAGCTTTTACCTGAAAAAAGTAAAGGTAGTAACTAATAGTCGTTGAATCGCCAGTTATTACAGTTAAATTACCACCAACCTTTAAGCAGTATGAGCGTTTAGTATGGTTTGTTTTTATTACTTCGTAGTATAAATTTATTGCATTAACTGAAATCAAAAACGCCGTCAGAAGGTCTATTCAAGCATAGTAATAATATAAAGCGTATTGGAGAGGGTAGCCAAACGCGAAACAAATAAGGGTACATATTACATGTCGAATAGTTTGAAAAGAACGCTTTTGACGGCTGTGGTTGTGGTCAGTTCATTGAACGTGAATGCCACTGATATGCCGATGCCCAAGCCAGAGCAAGCCAGTATGCATGTTAAAACACTTGTTTTAGGGTCTGGTTGTTTTTGGGGGGCAGAGAAACGGTATGAAGCAATGCGCGGCGTCATTGACGCTGAGTCAGGGTACGCAGATGGCACGGGTTTCAAAGCCAGTTATCAAGAGATCATTAAACGCAGCCGGCGCTTTGATGAACGTAATTTTGCTGAAGTAGTAAAAGTCACATATAACGCAAATATTTTGACTACCGATACTTTATTACAGCGCTATTTTGAAAGTCATGACCCAACGCAAAAGAATCGCCAAGGCAATGATATTGGCACGCAATATCGTTCTACTATTTTATTCAGTGAACAAACTCAGCGGGATATTGCTTTTGATTTAAAAGCGCAGTATCAAATACTGTTATCAGCGAAAGGTTATGGCGACATTAAAACCATTATAAAGCCGCTAAAAAAGTTTTATCCGGCTGAAGAGTATCATCAGAATTACCTTGTTAAAAATCCTAATGGGTATTGCCCTGATCATTCAACAGGCGTTGTTTTCAAACCAGTAAATACGCAAGAGAAAAACAATGATGTTTTATTATCTGGTAAGCACATTGTTGTTATCGATTCGAAAAACTATTGCCCATACTGTGAAAAGTTAAAAAAGACAGTTCTCAATGATTATCAAGGCGATGTCCGCTTACACTTTAGATATGCAGATGAACTACATAACTTAGAAATAAAGTCAGCAACATGGGCGACCCCAACAATTTTGTTTCTTGAGAATGGTAAAGAAGTATTTGGTCATCAAGGGTTTATGGATAAAACTCGCTTTTACAAAGCATTAGGTGCTTTTAAACTAGGGGACAGTGAAGCGTACTCAGTCGCGTTTCAAAAGGGAACACAACGTCCATTTTGCAAAGAATACGATATTTTCAAAAACACCCCAGAAGGGATGTTTATTGATAAGTTAAGTGGTGCATCGTTGTTTGATACCAAAGATCGTTTTAATTCAGGTACTGGTTGGCTATCGTTTAAATATCCAGTTAAGGGCAGTGTGACTTATCATGAAGATACAAGTTTTGGTATGACGCGCACGGAAATACGTTCGAAATCAAGCGGAATTCATTTGGGGCATGTATTTGCAAATGAAGGGCCAAATGGTACAGACCGTTATTGCATAAATGCAACAGTGTTAGATTTTGTTGCCGCCCAATGAGTGGTTTTTAGCGGTGCTTCTCCCTTCGCTATATGACTTTTTTACGTTGGTTCTTTACCAATTAAAAGCAGTTAGGGCTCGATACTAAAGATAAAAAAAACCCCTCTAACGAGGGGTTTTGGGTAACTCAGTGCCTAAGCACTGGGAATGAGGTCGGTACATTTTAAACTACTATGTAATATGACAATTAATCCGTAAACTGCATTTCTGGGATGTCACCTTCAACGATGAGCTTACCAGCTGTTTTACTAATAATTTCGTCAACACTTACATTTGGCGCACGTTCTAATAAATAAAACGCGCCATCTTTCACTTCAAGTACGGCTAAATCAGTCACTATTTTCTTAACGCAATTCACTCCAGTTAGGGGAAGTGTACATGCTTCTAGTAACTTAGAGTCGCCGTGCTTACTGGCATGGGTCATTGTCACAATAATATTTTGTGCGCCTGCAACAAGGTCCATTGCACCCCCCATGCCTTTGATTAACTTTTTCGGGATCATCCAAGACGCAATATTGCCTTGTTGATCTACTTCAAATGCACCTAGAACCGTCAAGTCTACATGACCACCACGTATCATGGCAAAACTTTCAGCACTATTAAAAATAGCCGCACCTGTCGCAGCTGTCACGGTTTCTTTACCCGCATTGATCATATCTGCGTCAACTTGGTCTTCATTTGGGTACGGTCCCATACCTAAAAGCCCGTTTTCTGACTGCAACATAACTTCGATGCCGGCAGGCACAAAATTAGCGACTAGGGTAGGAATCCCAATTCCTAGATTGACGTAGTAGCCATCTTTCAACTCTTGCGCAACACGCATTGCAACTTGTTCACGTGATAAAGCCATTTTAATTCTCCTTACTTACTCGTCGTGACACGTTCAATGCGTTTTTCAAAGTTACCTTTGATTACGCGATTTACATAGATACCAGGGGTATGAATTTCACTTGGTTGTAATTCACCGGGTTCAACAATTTCTTCAACTTCAACCACGGTCATTTTACCTGCAGTGGCAGCCATTGGATTGAAGTTCATGGCTGTATGGCGAAATACCAAGTTACCATAACGATCGGCTTTCCAAGCTTTGATAATCGCAAACTCGCCGGTTATTGATTCTTCAAGGATGTATGGGCGACCATTAAATTCTTTGACTTCCTTACCTTCAGCAACCGGTGTGCCATAGCCAGTAGCAGTATAAAAACCTGGAATACCGGCTCCGCCTGCACGCATCTTCTCGGCCAAGGTTCCTTGTGGAGTAAGTTCCACGTCAATAATGCCGTCAAGCAATTGTTGTTCAAACAAAGCATTCTCGCCAACATATGATGCAACAATTTTTTTAATTTGACGATCGTGTAGTAAAATACCCAAACCAAAATCATCAACGCCGCAGTTATTTGACACAACAGTAAGTTCTTTGGTTTGCTTGCGTTTAATTTCATTAATTAAACCTTCAGGGATCCCACACAGTCCAAAACCGCCTGCAATGATGGTATCACCATCTTTGATGCCTTCCATCGCTTCGGCGTAGCTTGTCACTACTTTATCGAAACCGGCCATTAGCCCACTCCTCATTGTTGTTTTATCTTCAGTGTGACACACATACTAAAATTAGCATTAGTGTGTATCAACACTGGGTTGTTATTACGATGCGCATTTTGCTTGTAATGCTAAAGAAACCTTACTTACAGGTGACTTATTGAGTGCGTCACAAATTGCCCATCCAGCTTTTGCTAGCCTTTCTAAATCAATTTGGGGGTCAATGCCAAGCCCTTGCAGTAAGTAAATTACATCCTCTGTGGCAACATTTCCTGACGCACCTTGTGCATAAGGACACCCACCTAAACCGGCAACAGCACTATCGATGGTGGCAATACCTAATTCAAGGGCACTGTGAATGTTCGCTAAAGCTTGGCCATAAGTATCGTGAAAGTGCACGGCCAGCTTGTCTATGGGGATATGTTGCAGCAATAAAGAAATCACTGATCTAACCTTGTTTGGGGTACCCACGCCGACAGTATCACCTAAGCTAATTTCATAGCACCCAAGAGCCAACAATTGTTTACAAACCTTTAAAACAGCTTCAGGCTCAATATCGCCTTCATAAGGGCATCCAAGCACACAACTTACATAACCACGCACTTTGATCCCATGTTGTTGTGCTAGTTGGACCACATCTTTAAAGCGCTCAATGCTTTGCTCAATAGAGCAGTTAATGTTTTTTTGTGTGAAAGTTTCGCTTGCTGCAGTGAATATTGCAAACTCTTTAACATTGGCTGAGAGTGCGGCTTGTGCTCCTCGCAAATTCGGTGTTAATGCGCTTAGCACGACATCTGGAGCAACAGACACGCCGTTAATGACATCCAGAGAGTCAGCCATTTGCGGTACCCATTTTGGCGATACAAACGCACCAGCTTCAATATGTTTGAGCCCTGCGACACTCAATGCGTTGATGAGTTGTATTTTATCTTCGCTTGAAACAGTTGATTCATTTTGTAGTCCGTCTCGTGCGCCTACTTCTACAATTTTTACGTGTGCTGGATATGGCATCACTTAACCCTCCACAGCGTCAACAATGGCAAGCATTGCACCATGACTGACAAGTTCGCCTTCATCAAAACAATAACTACTCAACGTTCCTGTAAAAGGTGCGTTCAGAGTGTATTCCATCTTCATGGCTTCGATGATAACCACAGGGTCGCCTTTTTCAACTTGGCTACCCACTTTTTGTAAATGTTTTACAACGGTCCCATTAAGTGGTGCGGCTAAAGGTGCTGCTTCATGTTCGTGTTCACTAATAAAATGCTTAGATTTGAGCTCAAATCGGTGTGCAATCGCACCATACATTACCGTAATTGCATCCTCGGTAATTAATACGCTGGCAGTATATTGCTTACCATTAATTTGTGCAGTTAGCTGATTGTTTAGCAAAGTTGCTGAGCCGGCTAATATGTCATCATCGATATGCAATGTATGATGTGAGTCGTTAAGCGTCACGGAGACATTATGCTCAGTAAAGGGGGCCTTCATACTATTACGTTGATTCAATCTAAATGCAGTTTCTGATTGCCATGGTGTTGCTGCATTACTTGCATTTTTATGTTTTGTGTAGGCTAGGGCAGCTAGCGCAAGTAACTCAGTTTCAGGCAATTCCTGTTGTGTGAGTGTGTCAGTTTGACTGTCTATAAAGTGTGTATCTGGTGCGCCAGCTGTAAATGTTGGATGACCCGATAAATGATGTAAAAATGCAATGTTACTTTTCACGCCAGCCAAATGAACTTCTTCTAAAGCGTGATGCAATTTAAGTAATGCGATTGAGCGATCGGGTGCATGAACGATGAGTTTGGCAATCATAGGATCATAGAAAGAACTAATTTCACTGCCAGCCACGACACCTGTATCAACTCGCAGACCCTCATTTAATTGTGGAAAAGTCAAATGTGTTAAGGTGCCGGAGTAGGGCATAAAGTTTTCAGTTGGATCTTCAGCGTAAATACGCGCTTCAAAACTATGACCAGTTAAAGTCACTTGCTCTTGTTGTAGTGGTAATGCTTGATTGTTGGCAACGCGAATTTGCCATTCGACTAAATCGAGGCCAGTCACCATTTCTGTTACGGGGTGTTCTACTTGCAAACGTGTGTTCATTTCCATGAAGAAGAATTCGTCGCCACACAGCAGAAATTCGACTGTTCCAGCACCTCGGTAATTGATTGCTTGGGCACATCGTACCGCGGCTTCTCCCATTGCTTGACGTAATTCATCACTCAAACCGGGCGCAGGCGCTTCTTCAATGACTTTCTGGTGACGACGTTGTAAAGAACAATCTCTGTCTCCAAGGTATACACAGTTACCGTGATTGTCAGCAAACACTTGTACTTCAACGTGACGTGGGGTGTCTACATAACGTTCAAGTAACACCAAGTCATTACCAAACCCAGCAAGTGCCTCACGTTGTGCTCCCTCTAATGCACTAATAAATTCTTGGGCTTGTCGAACCACGCGCATGCCCTTACCACCTCCACCGTAGGCGGCTTTAATTAAAACAGGGTAGCCAATTTTATTTGCTTCACTGGCTAAAAAATCGGTGGCTTGTTTTTGGCCGTAATAGCCGGGCACTAACGGTACATTGGCTTGTGCCATAATCTCTTTGGCACGGGTTTTAGAACCCATAGCTTCAATAGAGCTTGCTAATGGACCAATAAACACAATGTCAGCTTGTTCGCACGCATTCGCAAATTGATCATTCTCTGATAAGAAACCATATCCTGGGTGAATGCAGTCTGCGTTTGCTTGTTTAGCAACATCGAGTATTTTTTCAGCCACTAAATAAGAATTTTTACTTGGAGCTGGGCCGATATGATATGCCTCATCGGCAGAGCGCACATGAAGTGCATTTTCGTCGGCATCGGAATACACCGCTACGGTTTTTAAACCAAGACGTTTCGCTGTTTTTATAATTCTACATGCGATTTCGCCTCGGTTGGCGATAAGGATTTTTTTAAGCATGGTGATCCCTTACTGTTTAGCGGCGTGTTGCCAGTTTGGCGCACGCTTATCAAAAAAAGCGCTGAGGCCTTCTTGCCCTTCAGGGCTAACTCTTATTTGTGCGATACGCTGAGCGGTATGATGAATGAGCGTCTCGTCAATTGGATTACCTGCCACTTCATTGATAAGTGTCTTGGCAGAGCGAACTGCACTTGGGCCATTATTTAACAGAAGCTCTATGAACTGAGCTTGGCTATGGACTAAGTCATCGCTAATTTCGTGTATAAGTCCTAGATCAAGGGCAGTATTTGCCGTGAATACTTCAGCAGTGAGGAAGTAACGTCTGGCTTGGCGCTCACCAATTGCTTTGATCACATAAGGGCTAATAACAGCTGGGATCAAGCCAAGCTTTACTTCGCTTAGACAGAATTTCGCGTTTTCAGTAGCGACCGCAATGTCGCAGCAAGCAATTAACCCAAGTGCGCCACCAAATGCTGCGCCTTGCACAAGGCAAAGCGTTGGGTGTGGGCAATTGGCCAATACCGACATAAGTTTTGCAAGCTGCTTTGAATCCGCCACGTTTTCATCAAAGTTATTGCCAGCCATTGATTTCATCCAACCAAGGTCAGCACCAGCAGAAAAGTGTTTTCCGTCAGTTTTTAAGACTAAAGCACGAATATCTAACGAGTTCGCATGCTCAATACACTTAATGAGCTCGGCTATCACAGCATCATCGAACGCATTATGTTTTTCAGGGCGACTTAATTCTAAAATCGCCACTTTTGTTTTTGTTATGGTTAAAGTGACAGACATAGTGTGCTCCCGTTACATTCTGAAAATACCGAACTTAGATTCTTTGCTTGGCGCGTTAGCCGCAGCATCGAGTGCCAAACCTAACACAGTGCGTGTATCAGCAGGGTCGATAATGCCATCGTCCCACAAGCGTGCACTGGCGTAATAAGGATGGCCTTGTTTTTCGTACTGCTCGATAATGGGTTTTTTAAACTCAGCAACTTCATGGTCGTTCATACTTTGACCTTTACGGGCTAAACCATCTTGGCGAACTTGGGTTAGTACGCCTGCCGCTTGTTCTCCACCCATGACTGAAATACGGGCATTGGGCCACATCCACATCATCGTTGGCTCGTAAGCTCTGCCACACATACCATAGTTACCTGCGCCATATGAGCCCCCGATCAATACCGTGAATTTTGGCACATCTGCACAAGATACCGCAGTTACCATTTTAGCACCGTGTTTGGCGATACCTTCAGCCTCATATTTTTGACCTACCATGAACCCAGTGATGTTTTGCAAAAATAGCAGGGGGATATCGCGTTGTGCACATAGCTGAATAAAGTGGGCGCCTTTTTGTGCTGACTCCGAAAATAAAATGCCGTTGTTTGCGACGATGCCAACAGGGTGCCCGTATATTTGCGCGAAGCCAGTGACGAGGGTTTCTCCAAAATAACGTTTAAATTCATCAAATTGTGAATCATCAACTACGCGTGCAATGACTTCTCGTACATCAAATGGCTTTTTCAGGTCAGTACCAACTATGCCGTATACCTCGCGAATATCATAGCGAGGTGGTTTCACATCTTTCAAAATGGGCTTTGTTGGTCGCTGGTGGTTAGTACGTTGGATACATTGACGTGCAATCGAAAGTGCATGCTCATCATTTTCTGCATAATGATCTGCCACACCAGAAGTTTTACAGTGCACATCAGCGCCACCTAAATCTTCCGCGCTGACTTCTTCGCCGGTGGCCGCTTTTACTAAAGGTGGGCCCGCTAAGAAGATGGTCCCTTGTTCTTTTACGATAATACTTTCATCAGCCATTGCTGGTACATATGCGCCACCAGCTGTACATAGGCCCATAACCACTGCAATTTGTGGGATCCCTTTTGCTGACATACGTGCTTGATTATAGAAAATTCGGCCGAAATGTAACTTGTCTGGGAATACCTCATCTTGTTCGGGTAAATTTGCACCACCTGAGTCAACCAAATAAATACAAGGTAAGTGACAACGTTCGGCGATTTCTTGTGCACGTAAATGTTTTTTCACCGTTATTGGAAAATAGGTTCCGCCTTTTACAGTCGCATCGTTGGCGACAATCATACATTCGACGCCTTTAACTCGACCGATACCAGCCACAACGCCTGCACATGGAATATCTTGCTCGTACACGCCAAAGGCTGCGAATTGGGAAATCTCTAAAAATGGCGAACCTTCATCAATAAGTGTATCAATTCGGTCGCGTACAAATAACTTACCACGACCTTGGTGGCGTGCAATAAGGGCATCACCGCCACCTTGAGAAAGAATGCTGACTTTGTCGTTTAAATCTTTAACCAGCGATGCCATCGCATCGCTGTTCGCTTTAAACTGACTGTCGTGGGGATTAACAGAAGAGTTAAGTACAGTCATAATTATATCCTTAACGGCTTTCAGTGAATAATTCGCGACCAATTAGCATGCGGCGAATTTCAGATGTCCCGGCCCCAATTTCGTATAATTTAGCATCGCGTAGTAGCCGGCCTGTTGCATATTCATTGATATACCCATTTCCACCGAGAATTTGTATGGCATCGAGTGCCATTTTTGTCGCAAGCTCTGCGGCATATAAAATTGCACCCGCAGCGTCTTTACGCGTGGTTTCGCCACGATCACATGAGCGTGCAACGGTATATACATATGAACGCGCTGCATTCATTTGTGTATACATATCAGCGACCTTGCCTTGAATAAGCTGAAACTCACCAATTGATTTATTAAATTGCTTACGCTCGTGAATGTAAGGCGTGACGATATCCATACAGGCTTGCATAATGCCTAATGGGCCGGCAGCTAATACCACGCGTTCGTAATCTAGGCCACTCATAAGCACCTTTACGCCTTCGTTTAAGCCACCTAAAATATTTTCTTCAGGCACTTCACAATCTTCAAAAACTAACTCACAGGTGTTTGAGCCACGCATGCCCAATTTATCAAGCTTTTGCGCAGTTGAGAAACCGGGGAAATCTTTTTCTACTAAGAATGCGGTAATGCCTTTTGAACCGGCGTCTAAGTCTGTTTTTGCATATATCACCAATACATCTGCATCAGGTCCATTGGTGATCCACATCTTATTACCATTGAGGATATATTTATCGCCTTTCTTTTGTGCTTTCAATTTCATTGAAACAACATCTGAACCGGCGTTAGGTTCACTCATCGCCAATGCGCCAATGTGCTCACCACTGATTAGCTTAGGTAGGTATTTGCGTTTTTGGGCATCATTACCATTACGATTAATTTGGTTCACACAGAGATTCGAATGCGCGCCGTAACTAAGACCAATTGATGCACTCGCTCGGCTGATCTCTTCCATTGCAATAACATGCTCAAGATAACCCATGCCTGCACCACCGAATTCTTCTGGCACGGTGATACCTAACAGTCCCATTTCGCCAAACTGAGGCCAAAGCTGATTTGGGAAGCTGTTGTCTAAGTCTGTTTTCTCAGCCAAGGGGGCAATTTCAGCGGTAGCAAAGCCATTCACATGATCGCGGATCATGTCCGCAGTTTCGCCTAATCCAAAATTCATTTCTTTGTATAAAGATACGGTGCTCATAATAATAATCCTGTGAGAGTTATTCTTCTAAATTACCTAAGGTATCGCGGCAGCGACGTTCTGCGGTCACTAATTCCATCAATACAACTTTTATATCGTCCATCTGTTGACTTAAATCGGCTTTTTTCTCTTCAATTAAATTCAACATGGTAACTAACTGTTTTGCGCTAGACTTATCTGCGTCGTATAGCTCAAACAAACGACCTGTTTCGGCTAGCGTAAATCCTAAACGTTTGCCACGCAGAATGAGCTTGAGACGAACTTTGTCACGTTTGGAATAAATTCGAGTCTGTCCATGGCGTTCAGGAGAAAGTAATCCTTGATCTTCATAAAAGCGAATACTTCGCGTGGTAATGTCAAATTCCTTAGCTAAATCACTAATAGAAAAAGTAGGTTCGTTATTGTTATCTTGCATGGTGTTTACACATTTACTTCTGTGACTGATTAGACCAATATAAGTGAAGTTTACGTAAAGGTAAAGCTGAACATTTAAATCATACTTTGGTCGCAGTTGTAAATAGCCATTCTAGATATGAAAAGCGAGGCTGCAATAAGGAAATTACGTGTTTGGCAAGGATTGTGTGCAGCATAACTTTACAAATTAGGCCAACGAAGTTTGTTTGATTTTAGATTTACGTTGGCGTAAACGTAAATATTATGTATGCTCGAAACATAAAATTTATTGTTCAAGCTAAATCGCTTGTGAATAGGAGCAAAAAATGAGTAATGATGCTGTTGTCATCGTAGCCGCAAAACGTACCCCTATGGGTGGCTTTATGGGCGCTTTATCTGGTGCAAGTGCCACCGAACTGGGCGCAACTGCGATTAAAAGTGTGATGTCTGAAACGGGTTTGTCAGATGCATCTATTGATGAAGTTATCATGGGATGTGTACTGCCAGCAGGATTAGGTCAAGCACCAGCACGTCAAGCAATGTTGCACGGCGGACTTGCGCGTTCAACAGGCGCAACAACAATCAACAAAGTGTGTGGCTCAGGTTTAAAAGCAGCCATGCTAGCTCATGATTTAATTAAAGCTGGCAGCATTTCCTCTGCAATTGCCGGTGGCATGGAGAGCATGACAAATTCACCGTATTTTATCCCGAAGGCCCGTGGTGGCATGCGCATGGGACATGGTGAAATTAAAGATCACATGATGTCAGATGGCTTAGAAGATGCCTACGATAACAAAGCGATGGGCTGTTTTGCGCAAGATACCGCTGACCAATATGGTATTACGCGTGAGCATATGGATGAATTTGCATTGGGTTCATTAAGTAAAGCCAACGCAGCAATTGAAAACGGTAGCTTTAGCGCGGAAGTTGCAGCGCACATCATTAGCACTCGCAAGGGCGACGTTGAAATTAGCATTGATGAGCAACCAGGCAATGCACGCCCTGACAAGATCCCAAGCTTACGCCCTGCATTTAAAAAAGACGGCACCATTACCGCGGCGAATTCATCATCCATTTCGGATGGTGCAGCGGCATTAATTTTAATGAGTGAGTCAGAAGCCCAACGTCAAGGTTTAACGCCTTTGTGTAAAATTGCGGCACATGCAACACATTCACAAGCACCTGAAGAATTTACATTAGCCCCCGTTGGTGCAATGAATACGTTACTTGAACGCACCGGCTGGAGCAAAACAGACGTCGACCTTTGGGAAATTAACGAAGCGTTTGCGATGGTTACTATGCTTGCTATCAATGAAATGGGCTTAGACACCAACAAAGTAAACGTGAATGGCGGTGCATGTGCACTGGGTCACCCAATTGGCGCAAGTGGTGCACGTATCTTAGTGACACTTATTCACGCACTACGTAATAGAGGCTTATCAAAAGGTATTGCTTCTTTGTGTATTGGTGGCGGTGAGGCGGTTGCATTGGCAGTCGAAGTGTAACGCTTACTTGACATTAATTTAAAAAATTCGGGCATCGAATAACTGGTATAAAAAATATTACTAACCAGCGGTGCCTTATCTCATTTACTCTGGGGAGGAGTGCGTCATGCACCAAGTACCTTTATACATCAACGGCGAATTTTCACAATCATCATCTGACACTTGGATTGACGTAGTTAACCCTGCCAATCAAGAAGTATTGGCAAAAGTTCCGTGTGCTACCGAGGCGGAAGTTCAAGCTGCAATTACCTCAGCACAGGAAACCTTTAAAACGTGGAAAGAAGTGCCTATTTCGGAACGTGCGCGGGTGATGATGCGTTATGCTGCGTTACTTAAAGAGCATCATGATGAAATAGCGACGATTATTTGTCATGAGTTAGGCAAAACTTTTGAAGATGCCAAAGGTGACGTATGGCGTGGTATTGAAGTTGTAGAACAAGCTGCAAATGCACCTTCTATGATGATGGGTGAAACGGTTGGTAACGTTGCACGTAATATTGATACCTACTCTTATATGCAACCATTGGGTGTGTGTGCAGGTATTACCCCATTTAATTTCCCAGCAATGATCCCATTGTGGATGTTTCCGCTTGCAATCGTGTGTGGTAACACGTTTATTTTAAAACCATCAGAACAAGATCCACTCACGCCGATGCGTTTGGTTGAACTGTTTGAAGAGGCAGGAGCACCTAAAGGGGTACTTCAAGTTGTACATGGCACCAAAGCGCAAGTAGATCAAATTTTAGAAGCACCAGAAGTACGCGCTATTTCATTTGTTGGGTCGTGTGGTGTAGGTCAATATATTTACTCAAAAGGCACGCAAAACTTAAAACGTGTTCAAGCATGTGTAGGCGCTAAAAACCATATGGTGATCATGCCAGACTCTAAAAAAGAGCAGCTGATCAATAATTTGGTTGGTTCGTCTGTTGGCGCTGCAGGGCAACGTTGTATGGGTATTTCAGTTGCGGTCTTTGTGGGTGATTCTAAAGAGTGGGTTGCTGATTTAAAAGAAGCGTTTACCAAAGTACGCCCGGGTGTGTGGAATGATCCTGAAGCTGCATATGGTCCACAAACAACCGGCGCGGCAAAAGCACGTATTTTATCTCTCATTGAGGGGGCAAAACAACAAGGTGCGACGTGTTTACTTGACGGTTCAGATTTTACCGTTGAAGGCTATGAAAATGGCAACTGGGTTGGTCCAACCTTATTTACTGATGTAACACCTGAGATGGACTTATATAAAGAAGAAATATTTGGTCCTGTGCTCGCGTGTATGTTTGTAGATACATTAGAAGAAGCGATCGAACTGATCAACAATAGCCCATATGGTAACGGTACCTCATTATTTACATCAAGTGGTGCAGCAGCACGTAAGTTCCAGCATCATATTGAAGTTGGTCAAGTGGGTATCAATGTACCGATCCCTGTGCCATTGCCATTTTTCTCATTCACCGGTTGGAAAGGGTCTTTCTATGGTGACCAACATACCTATGGCAAACAAGGTGTACGTTTTTACACTGAAACTAAAACCATAACATCTCGCTGGTTTGAAGATGGCGCTGTATCTGGTCCGAATATGAGTATTAACCTTAAATAATTTATTTAGTTATCAAACAAGTAACCACATAGAGTTGCAGAAACTAAGTAGTAGCCTAACCTGATTTCAGGTTAGCGCATCAATAATTAAAACAATCAAGCCTACGTTAGGTGGGCTTGCATTAGACAACAAAAGAGGTCTCTATGGACTTTAATCTGAACGAAGATCAACAGGCATTCGCCGAAACCGCCCACCAATTTGCAATGAGTGAACTCGCACCCAATGCAGCATTATGGGATCGCGAACATATATTTCCAAAAGAAGTTATCAAAAAAGCCGGCGAACTGGGCTTTTGTGGTTTATACACCCCAGAAGACGCAGGTGGTTTAGGCTTATCACGTTTAGACTCTAGTATTATTTTTGAACAACTGGCTATGGGCTGTACCGCCACAACGGCGATGCTAACCATTCATAATATGGCAACTTGGATGATTGCCAGTTTCGGCACTGATACCGTAAAAGACACTTTCATTGACCAATTAGTAATGGGTGAGTTACTGGCATCATATTGTTTGACAGAACCAGGAGCTGGTTCAGATGCGGCATCACTTAAAACTAAAGCAGTGTTAGACGGTGATGAATACGTACTCAATGGTTCAAAAATGTTTATCTCAGGTGCGGGCGAAACCGATGTGTTGGTGGTAATGGCTCGCACTGGTGAAGCCGGTCCTAAAGGCATTTCTGCATTTTTAGTACCTGCTGATGCAGCTGGTGTTGAATATGGTAAAGCCGAAGAGAAAATGGGCTGGAATGCGCAACCTACTCGATTAGTTAGCTTTGAAAATGTACGTATTCCTGCGAGCTATTTACTCGGTCAAGAAGGGGAAGGGTTTACATTCGCTATGCAAGGCTTAGATGGTGGGCGTATCAATATTGCGACCTGTTCCATTGGTACTGCACAACAAGCATTGAATACGGCAAAAGAATATATGCAAGAACGAGAACAGTTCGGTAAGCCGTTAGCAGCATTTCAAGCATTGCAATTTAAGATTGCTGATATGAATACCGAGCTTGTCGCTGCGCGTCAAATGGTACGTTTGGCAGCCTTTAAGTTAGACACTAATGATAGTGAAAAAACCACATACTGTGCCATGGCAAAACGCTTTGCAACTGATGTTGGCTTTAAAGTGTGTGATGATGCATTACAGATCCATGGTGGTTATGGTTATATAAAAGAATACCCACTAGAGCGACACGTACGTGATGTTCGTGTACACCAAATTCTCGAAGGTACTAATGAAATCATGCGTGTCATTATAGCACGCCGAATTTTAGCCCAAGGCGCTGCGAGCGTATTGTAAGGAGTTCCCATGACAGCACAACTTAAACTTGAAAAGCAAGGTAATACAGCCGTAATCACGATGAGCAATCCCCCAGCGAACACTTGGACTCGTGACACATTAGTGGGCTTAAAAGAACTGGTTATAGATCTTAATCAAGACAAAGATATTTACGCGCTGGTTATTACAGGTGAAGGTGAGAAGTTTTTCTCAGCAGGCGCTGATTTAAATGTGTTTGCAAGTGGTGACAAAGGTGTTGCGGCGGATATGTCTCGTGTATTCGGCGAAGCTTTTGAAACTTTGAGTGACTTTAGGGGGGTATCGATTGCCGCGATTAACGGATTTGCAATGGGTGGTGGTTTAGAAGTCGCACTGGCATGTGATATTCGCATTGGTGAAGAGCAAGCACAAATGGCATTGCCAGAAGCGAAAGTGGGTTTATTACCTTGTGCAGGTGGCACACAAAACCTGTCGTGGTTAGTGGGTGAAGGCTGGGCAAAACGCATGATTTTATGTGGCGAGCGCCTTAAAGCAGACAAAGCACTTGAGATAGGGTTATTAGAAGAAGTTGTGGCGACAGGTACGTCTTTAGAAGCTGCCATTGCTTTGGCTACCAAAGTAGCTGATCAGAGCCCTGTTGCTGTGACAGCATGTAAAGCATTGATCCAAAAAGGGCGTACAGGGAGCATTAATAGTGCGTTACCGTTAGAACGAGAGTTATTTGTTACTTTATTTGATACGCAAGATCAAAAAGAAGGCGTTAATGCATTTTTAGAAAAGCGTAAAGCAAATTGGGTGAATGGCTAATGGCAAAGCTGCAGTTATTAAACCAAGCTGATGCGCCCGTTGTATTTGAACTCGCGCAAAGCGACAATGGTATGCAAGTGGCCTTCGCGACGCTGAACGTACCGAAAGCTTTAAATGCACTTAATTTAGACATGATCCGTTTGTTAGCGAAGCAATTAGATGTTTGGGCACAAGATGACCAAATAGCTATGGTTGTTATGAAAGGCGAAGGAGAGAAAGCATTCTGCGCCGGCGGTGATGTGGTGAGCCTTTATAATGCAATGGCTGCCAATGATAAAAATACTTACATTGAAACATTTTTCAGCGAAGAGTACCGCTTAGATTACCAAATTCATACTTATGAAAAACCAATTTTATTGTGGGGCAATGGCATCACCATGGGTGGTGGATTAGGGTTAATGGCAGGCGCAAGTCATAGGGTAGTGACTGAAACAGCACGCATTGCAATGCCGGAGATCACCATAGGCTTATACCCAGATGTCGGCGGTAGCTACTTTTTGAATAAAATGCCAGAAGGTGTTGGGTTGTTTTTAGGACTAACGGGTGCATCGATCAATGCTGCTGATGCACAATTTGTTGGTTTGGCAGATCACTTTATTGATGCTGAAAAGTATGGTGAGTTATTGGCTGGCTTATTGGGAATAGAGTGGGGAACAACTACCAGTTCAAACCATAACATGCTAACAAATATGCTAACCGAATTGACTAACATTTCAGGTGAGCCCCCAAAAAGTGAGATTCAGGCGAATATAGAGCAAATTTCGCACGTGAATAATTGTCATGATCTGCAAGCGCAAGTTGACTATATTTTATCAATTCCAAGCGATGATAATAAATGGTTAAGTCGAGCGCAAAAGTCGTTAAAACATGGCTCACCATTAAGTGCGGTGTTGGTGAGTGAGCAGCTCAAGCTTGGTAAAGGCAAATCTTTAAAAGAATGTTTTTTACTTGAGCTGGGTATGTCTGTACAAGCGGGTGAAGCGGGTGAGTTTCAAGAAGGAGTTCGCGCATTACTCATTGATAAAGATGGTGCGCCACAATGGCAGTTTGATGCAATAAGTTCAGTATCAGATGAGACTGTATCAGCATTTACGAGCGCGCGTTGGAGTGACGACGCACACCCGTTAGCAAATATGTAGGGAGCAGAACAACATGGCAAAGATTGGATTTATTGGCTTAGGAAACATGGGTGGCCCAATGGCCTGCAATTTAGTAAAAGCAGGACATACGGTAACGGTATTTGATTTAAGTGATGATGCAATGGCACATCTTGCGGAGCAA
Source organism: Pseudoalteromonas sp. MMG005 (assembly GCF_018101015.1). Taxonomy (NCBI): domain Bacteria; kingdom Pseudomonadati; phylum Pseudomonadota; class Gammaproteobacteria; order Alteromonadales; family Pseudoalteromonadaceae; genus Pseudoalteromonas; species Pseudoalteromonas sp. MMG005. Next base: position 82,030 of record NZ_JAGJEK010000027.1, read on the forward strand.
GGCGCGTCCACAGCAAGTGATGTAACACAGGTATGTGATGGTGCAGATTATGTGATCAGTATGTTGCCTGCTGGCAAGCATGTGCGCGCTATTTATTGTGGTGAGAATGGGTTAATTAATCATTTAAGCACCGACACACTGGTTATCGATTGTTCAACCATAGACGCGGAATCTGCGCAGTTTGTAGGTAAGGCACTGGGTGATGCTGACGTGAGTTTTGTTGATGCACCAGTGTCGGGCGGAGTCGCAGGTGCTGCGGCTGGGACACTGACCTTTATTGTTGGTGGTAGCCAAAACGATTTTGATGGCGCCAATAAAGTGCTCCCTGATATGGGTAAAAATATTTTTCATGCGGGTGAAATTGGCGCGGGTCAAGTCGCGAAGATCTGTAATAATATGCTGCTAAGTATATTAATGGCAGGGACCAGTGAAGCATTGCAGATGGGGATTGATCATGGTTTAGACCCCAAAGTATTGAGTGAGATCATGCTCAACAGTTCTGGTCGAAATTGGACATTAGAATTATATAATCCATGTCCAGATGTACTTGAGAATGCCCCGAGCTCTAATGATTATAAGCCGGGCTTTATGGTTGACTTAATGGCTAAAGACTTAGGCTTAGCACAGCAAGCTGCACAACAGACCAATTCGGCAACGCCGATGGGCGCACTTGCGAAGAATTTGTACAACTTGATGCAAAATCAAGGCAAAGGCTCAGAAGATTTTAGCGCGATTTTTAAACTTTTTAGCGAAAAATAAGATTCATTATGGATATTAGAGATAAAACGGTAGTGATCACAGGTGGTGCGCAAGGCTTAGGGTTTGCGATGGCCACACAAATGGCTGAGCTAGGCGCAAATTTGGCATTGATCGATATGCAAGATGACGTTTTGGCGTCGGCATCTGCTGAGTTAAGCAAGTTAGGTACAACGGTTAGCACTTACGTGGCCAATGTCAGTGTTGAAGCGGATGTTGAAAACGTATTTAACAGTATCGCAAATGATTTTGGTCGTATTGACGTTTTAATTAATAATGCTGGCATTTTACGTGACGGTTTATTACTTAAAGCAAAAGAAGGCAAGATTATTGATAAAATGTCTTTATCGCAATTTCAATCAGTGATTGATGTGAACCTGACGGGTGTTTTCTTGTGTGGTCGAGAAGCGGCAGTGAAAATGGTTGAAGGTGGTGAAGGTGGTGTGATCGTTAATATGTCGAGTGTGGCACGTGCCGGTAATATGGGCCAAACTAACTATTCTGCCGCTAAAACTGGCGTAGTAGCATTGACTACAACGTGGGCAAAAGAACTGGGCCGTTTTGGTATACGTGTAGGTGCAATTGCTCCAGGCGTTATTCGTACGCAAATGACTGATGCGATGAAACCAGAAGCGAAAGAGCGACTGGTTAAAATGAAGCCTGTCGGTCGACTTGGTGAGGCGCAAGAAATTGCGCATACTGCGAAGTACATTATTGAAAATGACTTTTTCACAGGCCGTGTGATAGAAATTGATGGTGGTATTCGCTTATAAGCAGCGTACCATTTTTCCAGTGAGTTGTATGATAAAAAGCATAGTGCAAGCTATGCTTTTTTGTTTTCATCACTGCCATGTTTGTATCAAGGTCATATTTTGACAAAGGGGTTTGAGGAATACAGCTTTGGATCCCGTTAATATCACTTAAGTTAAAAATGAAGGACTGTATACTAACGATGGCGTTTTATCACTTTGTTTAAATTAAGAGTAGCGTCAGGTTGGAATACAGAGGTAAAGCAGCCCAGATTAGAAGGTTCATGAAATTTAATGATAGAACAGCTTAATAATTCACAACACTCAGTCGCGAGCCAAATATACGGTGTTTTTCAAGATTCTTATAAAATTGAAGCGGCGCTGATTGGCACGATACATTTCCCGCCACTGTCTCGTAGTGTACAAAACATAGAATCGGCAACGACGTTATTTTATGGTTATTTTGAAGCCAATGTGCTTGCCGCTGTGATTGAAATTTCGGTAACCGACACGTTATTAAACATTGAGAGTTTAACGGTTTCCCCCCACTTTTTCCGCAAAGGCATTGCTCATAAGTTACTGAATTTTATTATTAGTACATATCAGCGACCTGAAGCCATTGTAGAAACGGCTGCAGTGAATACGCCAGCCATTAATTTATATCGTAAACAGGGTTTTATAGTCTTTAAAACGTGGACTCCAGCGCATGGCATTGAAAAAGTGGCTATGTTAATGAAAAAAGGACAAAGCACATAAATTTTATTGTGATTGATAAATATTTTTACTTTTCTTATTAAGTTGTGTAGGAATTTCACGCTATTTAGGTTTTTTTAAAACTATTTTAGTTGCTTCATATTTTATTCTCATTTAGTTTGTAAGTTAAATTATTGTAACAAATGTGATCGGCTTCACATTTGTGGGCTACTGAATTATGGACAGCTAATTATGCCAAGTATTTCAATGAGAAACTTTATGACATTGGTTGAGGGAGCGCATGGAGGCTTTCGACAATCAGTCTCTTCACTGAACAACATCATCATACTGCTAGGGGGTAATGCGCAAAATAGCCCTGATATACGCAATATCAATAACCGCACCGCAATGAATATTGAAGCGCAAATTCACATTTTACCTGTGGATAAATTACAAAGATATCGGCTAGCTTTGATGTACATAGGGACGTTATTAAATATCGATAGTTATGCTCGACCGACAAACTACACAATGCGATTTTCTGGTTTTGAATTACAATGGTGGCAATTTCGTCATCAGACTCACGGTATGACTCGTATTGATAACGCCCGATATATGTTTAAACATCAATTTAGTTTTGAAAGTACCAATGGGGATGATAACACCTTCAATCATTGCCTAACGCGTGAACATATATGGTATCCAACAGCAAGAGCGTATGATCCACCCTTTAATCAATTATTAAGTCGCGTTCAGCAAAGCTTTGTACAGCCACCAAATGGCTCTCAGGGCACAGTGATCCGGGACGATCATTCAACCTTTAATCCCGATTATATAGTGAGACGACCACTGATGATGGGCAGAACGATAGAGGTTAGGCAGAGATACCAATATTTGCAGCCTGGACGTCAATGGACAGATATACCTGGCGCGTCCTATTTAATAAAAAAAGGAGTGCGTTGGGGAGCCGGTGGCGATCCTTGCTATTTTTTCTCAAAAGAAAATTACGCACCAGAAAATACCCAGCCATTTCACTTTGAAGTTGAAATAGCCATTGGTAATGAACCTGTAGCGACGTTCAATCGAATGCCATCGCGCGGCTCTTGTACACACAATTCAATGAGTAGGCAAAGGGAGATCAGAGTGATAGCAGATGGGAGTTAGTACGTAAATTCCCTTAATGTCATTATTAAAAATCGTTGCTACTTACTGCCTTTATATAAGTAGCACAACCGCCAATGAAGTCACAAGCCATAAAAGTGACTCTCATGAAATTGTCAATATCAACAATGCTTTCGCTGCAAATGAATCGCTGTTGCATAACAATCAGTATTCTTTCTATGTATTTTGTCAATTAAATTTGACAAAATACTGCTTGTCAATTAAATTTGACACATGACAGATATAAAATCACTTCCTAACCCAAACAACCCTGAAGAGGCACTGGCTGCCGTAACGTCTTTGCGGTTACTTGCCGATCAGCTCGAACGACGAGCTGTAGAAGAGGCGGTAGCGCAGGGCTGGACATGGGCGCAAATAGCACAAGCACTTGATATAACGCGGCAAGCGGCACACAAACGCCATGCCGCATTTATCAATAAAAAGGAGACGTAGCATGATCAGTTCTTTTTTTAGAAATATAAAAATGAAAATTCAAGATATGAAAACGATCAGTCAATTATGTCTAGGCGCTGAGCAATATGCACAACAGTATGGAGAAAGCAAACCGGGGGCAGAACATTTTTTGTTGGCGAGCTTAGATTTACAAGATGGCTCAGCGCAAAAAGTATTGGCAAAACTAGGCGTTAATCATATTGATGTAAAAGAAGCATTGAAAGCGCAACATAATAGTGTGTTAGCGAGTATGGGGGTTGAGAGCGAAGCGATAAACCTTGCAAGTGATATGCCCAAAGAGACTAACCCTAGCATTGCATTATATGATACTAAGCCTTCAGGCCAAATGGTTATGAAAAAACTCTACGAGAATAACAAAATGAGGAAGACACCGCTTAAGAGTATACACGTGATTGAAGTGGTATTATCTATGCAGTATGGAACGGCAATCAGGGTTTTACAAAACATCGGGGTAGATTTAGAGGCGTTAAAAAAGGTAACACAGGCTGAGTGTTACTAATTAACCTCAGCTCTGGATGAGCGAATTTGCCCAATAAAGCTATTTTTCTCACTCTCGGCGTTGCTTTCATTTGTAATAGCCCGCTATTACTGCATAAAAGCGCCTTGATATTGAATAAAATATCATCATTGGATTGTACGTAAGTTTGTTTACAAAATATTTCCTATTCCAAAACCCTTATCCCAACCTGAGGTTAATTATTAATCATCTGGCTAAGCAAAGAGTTTAGATCATACCTTATTTAGCAGTTGCAAAATTATACAGGATTGACGGTGTATCTTTTATAACACCTCCATACTTTTATAATATGAAGGTGTATAGCAAATTCGTCAGTTAGCCTATATTTATGGCCTAACTAAATGAAGTGATCATCGTTGCTTAAGGACAAAGCCACGCGTGTGATTATTTACATCACGGTATAAGCCCACAATGTCACCATGGTCATTGATTGCCGTGGCTTCAAGTAATGTTCCTGGTACATCTGTGACTGTATTTAAATCGATGAGCTCGCCTTTATAATACACGATGGCCAATGAACCTCGGTCAGGGTTTGATGACATGCCAACGGCTGTTCCTCGTTTGTTTATATCTTTAAATGCAGAGAGTTCTCGTTCACTGTCGCCGATACCACCGACCACATGAGCTGCAAGACCACCGGTGATCGACGGATACCAAATTGTCGCTTGAGAAGGTCTAAATGCTTTTGGGGCTTGAGCGCCTGCGATCATACCATAATCGTTGATCTCATTGGCTTCAGTCCAAATAGAATCTGATTTTAATAATAACGACACACCTTTACTTGTTTGAATAAAGGCGCGATTTGGTTTGTAAGAATAGCGTTCATATTCCATACCAACCACATCACCTAAATTATTGGTGGCAGAGGCTCTGCGAAAAAACGCTTTATGCTCGTGTTTTATTTGCGCGTCACTGTGTGTATTTTGCCACTCAACCATGACATCTTTATCATCATTGTTTTCAATCCAACCTACAATATAGCCATGATCATTAATATCAAACGCTTGACTTGAAGGTGACTGTTTGGTTGAGCTAAATGGCAAAGGGACAACTTGGCCTTGCTCAACAAAAAAAGCGTGATAGCTTGAGTGACGCATCCCATTAATATTACCGATAAAATGCTCATTGCCAACGATGTCACCGTGCTTATTAATGGCAACAGCCGTACTTTCGATGGAATCTGGGTGAGATGATCCTAAGTCAGTCATCATGCCAGCTTGATAAACAAATGCAAAACGACATGTCACCGGATCGCCTGATATTTTGACACACGCTTTTTGTTTGCTTCGCGTTGACCAACCTACAATCTGCCCTGCGTTATTGATGTCAAATGCAGCGGTTTGTGGCCCACCTAACGACCCAATATCTGTAAAGGTATAAGACAAATCACTTGCTTGACTTAAACATGCGGTCAAAACAGAAATAGATAATACAGAACGAACCATTGTTTTAATGTAATTCACAACATAACTCCTTTAAGCATACATTAATTAAATTTCTGGTGCCTAGCTGCACCAGCGCTGTCTACTTTATAGAAAGGACTAGGTAAATCAATTGATTCAATACATTTGTATTAATACCAATGTATTAATTGAAATACAGCGTGTAATCATATAGCTCCGATATTTTGCCTACGATTTATGAGCATATTTATTAATACATTTAGCTGTGGTGTACCCTAAAAGGTTCACTGTTTTTTACTGGAATTTTAGTGAGTTAATACCTCGCGTGAAGCACGGCATGTCGTCTGCTAAAGTACTGATATGAATTCAGGTTTCCTGCCTTTCGTCAATCAGCTTCGCTGTTCCAAATTGCTCAAGATAATTTGGTCATCGGGACTCATTTTGAATCAACGACTACTGCTCTATTGGTGGTGGACACGCCTTGTATGTCAAACAAAATAATCCTAACGGGGTAAAAAAACGCTTTACTTGTCACTTAGGGTTTATAGAAGATGGAAGTGGTGTTACTTCAGCTCATAGATTGTTGCACATGATAGCTTTTCAAAACTTACACTTGCCATGCTTATCACCAGCATGGATACTAAAAACTCATTTGGCTAAATCAATCCCAATAACTGTAATTCTATGAAATATTTTAGAAAAATGATTGAGCATTATATTCCTGTCAATGATGATGAGTGGGCTTATGCCTGCGGAATATTTGACATAAAACATGTCAAAAAAGGCACGATTGTACATCACGCAGGTGACGTGTTTAGTGAGATATGGTTTATTAAAAGTGGCTTAGCCAGATCATATTTAAGTGACATGAATGGCAAAGAGCATACTTGGCAACTTTATTTTCGCGGAAAAAGTAAACATGGTTTAAACCACTTTATGGACGATAGTGTCAGCTTTTCTGAAAAAACAGGGTCAATGCTTAATTTTGAAACTCTTGAAGATTCAGTTTTTTATGTAACGTCTCTGGAAGCGCTTAATAAGTTTATATCACAAGAAAAAAAATGGGAGCGTTTAGCGAAAATATGGATACATGACACCTATTATTCTGCAACATACAAACGTGTTCTTTCTCTCATGTCAGAGACTGCTGCCCAAAGATATGATCGTTTACTTAACGAGTACCCTTTTATTTTTAAACAAGTTAAGTCTTATCATATAGCTTCTTATCTTGGTGTGGCTCCTCAGACATTGAGTAAACTAAAAAATGAATCTAGGTGAATGAAGTTTAGTATTTCGTTGTTTACCATGTGTTTTTTCAATGGAGATTAACAATGAATACCTTACAAAACTTTAAAAGCCAATATGAACAAAGTTCCGCGCTTTACATTGGCAACGTCTGTAAAGCACCTAGCGCCACAGCACCTAGCGTTATGCGACCATAAGGAACATCATGATAGAACTTACACAAATAGGTGCACAACTCATCTTTATTGGCGTCGTCTTTTTCCTTGTCGGTTTAATACAAGGTGCGTTGATACCAACAGTAAAAAATTCCCGAATGGCGCTTTCTGGTCATATGACTGCGGTTCAGTGCGGGATGGCGCTGGCAATCTTTGGTCTTATCTGGGCGCAGGTTGTGCTGCCTTTATTTTTAGAAGCCTTTGTGGCGTATGGATCAGCATTGGGATTCATACTTATTTGGCTGGGAATAACGGTTGCATCTGTAACAGGTGCAAGTAAAGCCCTTCCAATTGCTGGTGCGGGATTTTCAGCAACCGTGACGACCGAATTGACGGTTAAGATTATGGTACGTAGTGGGTCACTGCTATCACTCATCGCGTGTACTTTGTTGGCTTTTGGGTTACTGTCAATACTTGGGTTGTCGTAATAAGTACATAATAAAACCATAGCAAAGCCATCAAACTGACCGCCTTCCGACTCGCTTTTTGTGCTTGGCGGAAGTGCCAGTTTGGCCGAAAAGGGCTCTGGTTGTCGGATGATGGCGGTGTTATATCTCAGAGGAAGAAGTATGTCTATTAATTCAATAACTGAAAACGCTTGGGTTGATATTTTAAAAATTCAAGCAGAGGCTTATGTAGAAATTGAGCCCGAAGATGTCAATATTCTCAAAAGTAAGTGGCTTTTATCACCCACAACTTGTGCAGTGTATCAAGAAGGCGACACGATTTCTGCCTACTTATTAGCACACCCGTGGCCCAGTGAAATACCTCCTAAATTACATGAAGAATGCGCTATAACAGCTAGTTCAAATTTGTACTTACACGACCTAGCTTTAGCGAGAGAATCAAGAGGCAAAGGGGTAGCAAAGAAGTTGGTGACAAACCTAGTTGATATAGCCAAAGCACAAGGGTTTAATAAAATACTATTGGTCGCGGTGCAAAATTCAGGTGGTTTCTGGAGTAAGTTTGGGTTTATAAATATCCCTAATGCGGTCATTTGTCCAAGCTATGGTCATAATGCAAAGCTCATGGTTTTAGAGTTACAGCCGTAATCAGAGACTATGGCGTTAATAGCTATTTGTAAGCTTTTGGTTTCTTGGCTGAGATTAACTTCTCATAGTGTGTATTTAAAAACGGCGTTAGATTGTATTGTTGACATTATCGCCATGTATAAAGCAGTTCGTACTTGATGTCGTCCGACTTAGATTTCCTCCCCCTGAATGACATTGAATGACATTGAATGACATTGAATGAAATGAAACAGGTATAAAATGTGATTGAGGGGCAAGCAACGCCTCCATTTATTTCCGTTTCTATCGGTTTCTTATATGCAAATCAACGACTACGACCCCATTGATTCCTTAAGAAGAGTAGGGCCACTTTAACCAAAATAAAGCCACAAAAGCCCGCTGTTAAGACCGATAAAATCCCCCTCAAAGCACATAATGAAAATCAAAGTAGAAAGTCACTAAACGATTGAATCAAAATAGGAACTCGGCTATGGTTGAGGCATCAATAAAAAATAAATTAAAACGAGTAATTCTACAGGCTCGTTAGGCAACAAAGCTGTATTACAGGAGTTTCGGTGTCAATTAGAAAGAAAAAAAAGGAAATAGAGCGCCTTATATCAGCTTTTGAAAGAGAAGCAGATAAATTCCATGATATTAAGTTCAGTACATTTTATATCACTCAAGAAACTGCATCAGAATTTAGAAAATTCGAATCCCCAAATCACACTATTATGCTTTGGCAATATTATGGAAATTTAGATAATACTGACGATATAGAGCAGTTATATCAGGATATGAAGAATAGTGATTTTAAATGGGGATTAAAAGGTGCCGAATTTTCAACTTTTGCAGTTGTAGAAGGAGAAACCTGTAACCTATTTGCAAGAATGGCTAAAAGGGCTGGAGGTGTTTTTAATGCTAAAGAAGCAGACCTAATTAAATCCAAGCTATCAGAAGAGTTTGAAAAAGCAAATACTGCCGGTAAAGTTAAGCCAGTTATGGCTACAAACAATAATGAGTTAGCAATTTGGTTAAATTACCTTCTTTACTATATTTCCAAGGTAACTCCTGAAAAAGTAAGAGCAACAAGAATAGAGCCAGATCCTTTTACATTATCTTTGTTGGCTCTGGAAGATTTGTATGAAAACCCTAAGGTAGATAAAGTAGATAAATCAATGAAAAAAGTTGAAGATATAAATTTTAAAGTGGCATTGTCGTTTCCTGGTGAAAAAAGAAAGTATGTTGCTAAAGTAGCCGACCAACTAAGATCCGCATTGGGTAATGATCAAGTTTTTTATGATTTTGATTATCAATCACAGCTCGCTAAACCAGACTTGGATACATTATTACAAAATATATATAGAAATAACTCTGATTTAGTCGTTGTCTTTCTATGTAAGGAATACACAGAAAAGGAATGGTGTGGTTTAGAGTGGCGATCAATAAGGGATATCATTAAAAGTAAGGATAACGATAGAATTATGTTTATTCGTTTTGACGATGCTGACGTAAGCGGGGTTTTATCTATTGATGGGTATTTAGATGCCAATATATTTTCAGAAGAAAAAATAGCTAGTTTCATTCAAGAAAGAATTGAGCTTGTAACTAACTAGTCGCCTAACAAGGGTTTTCAAGTCGGACAAATTACAGTTGGCTTTTTGTTCGTGCCTCACTTATTTTAGCCTACTATGTTTCACCGTTTAGTAAGGCGTTGAGGCTGTAGAATTACTTGTTTCAGGAACTGATCTTACACTGATAGACTTGTTTGCTTTTTAGCCTTGAATCGACTGTTTTACTGTGATCTAATAGATATTATTCACCCACGGTAAATTGTTATGGCTAACTACAAGCCTGACTTATCCTGCCAAAATAAATTCATTCCTATCAATTTCGCTGAGCAAATTTTGCCAGGTACATTTGAGTACGCGCTTTGTTATATTGTTGAAAATAAGCTCGACTTATCGGGGTTTGATGTATGGTATAACAATGATAAAACGGGCGCTGCGGCGTATTCGCCAGCGGTGATGTTAAAGATAGTTTTACTCGGTTATGCACATGGGTTGATCAGTAGTCGCCGTATCGCCAAGGCCTGTGAAAACAATATTTTGTTCATGAGTGTATCGGGCGATGTGCAGCCGCATTACACCTCAATCGCGGCGTTTGTGGCAAAAATGCATGAGCAAATTGAACCCTTGTTTACCCAAGTGCTGATGATATGTGATGAAGAAGGGTTAATTGGCCGTAACATGTTTGCCATTGATGGGTGTAAATTAAAGTCCAATGCGAGTAAAGACAAATTTATCGGGAATAAATTTGAACAGCGAAGCTGGCCCTGAAAGGGTGAGTATCAGGATGATACGAATAATGAGCGGTACATTTGATGAGCTTGGGCGTAAGAAAGCCAAATTAGAGCGCGCGAGTAAACGCATTCTCGAGCGGCACCAATCACAAGATAATCTAAGCAAAGAGCAGGTTAATCAAGATTTAAAGCAAAAAGAAAAGCTAGATAAAAGTGCCGATAAAATCACACAGTTTCTTGCCACACACCAAGAAAAAACAGGTAGCAAAGGCAAGCCAGTCAAAAGCAACATCACCGACCCAGACAGTGCAAAAATGACGACCTCAAAAGGCACCATCCAAGGCTATAATGGTATCGCGATTAATGATGATAAACACCAAATTATACTGCAAGCACAAGTATGGGGTTCAGTAGGAGAGCAACAAACCTTACAACCTGCGGTGGCACAATTAAAACAACAATTGGCTCAGGTTAGTCAGAACCCTCAGTTAACTAAACAACATACTAAGTTCACCGCAGACAGCGGGTTTAACAGCGAAGAAAATCTCGAATTTATGGCGCAAAGTGGATTCGATACCTATATTGCGGATAATCAGTTTAGAAAACGAAATCCGCTGTTTAAAGCCAGCGAAACATACGAAACGGAGCAAGAAAAACGGCGACTAAAGCGACGTAATGGCAAGCCCCGTTTATTTACCTCAGACGACTTTTATTATAATGAAACAACTCAAACCTGCCGCTGCCCCGCAGGTAACGAGATGTGGCGAAGCGGCATAAATGTAAAAAGTCATCATCAACAATACACACGATTCTGCGGTTACTTAAAAGATTGTAAAGTCTGCCCCCTGCAACAACAATGTATGCGAAAACCGCCGATAAAAACAGGCAGACAAGTGCAGTTTAAAAATAATGACTCGCGTAAAAAGCGAAGCTACATGGATAAAATGAAAGTCAAAATAGACAGCCCCAAAGACAACAACTTATTATAAAAAATGGTATAAGTTTGGGGTGTATCGAGCCTGTTTTCCTTTAGGTAAAAAGCGAAATATCACAGTGAATAAAGGGATGAATAAACTGATCTTACGAGGACAAACGAAAGTGAACGCGCAATGGCAGCTGTATTGTCTGGTACACAATATAGAAAAGCTACAAAACAGGATACATTAAGAAGAGTAGAGCCATTTTAACCAAAATAAAGCCACAAAGGCCCGCTGTTAAGATCGATAAAATCCACCTCAAAGCACATAATGAAAATCAAAGTGAAAAGCCTCTAAACGATTGAACTAAAATAGGAACTCGGCTATGGTTGAGGCATCAATAAAAAATAAATTAAAACGAGTAATTCTACAGGCTCGTTAGTTGCTCTACTTTAATATCGAATTAGAAAGGTGAATTTTGTCTAATAACAGTACAACAGAGACTTTAAGCCCAGATAGACACAAGCAATTGTTTGAAGGGAAAGAGCAGCAGGCATTAGCTCAAGCTTTAGATATACGAAAATTTGAAATTGATCTCTATTGGAAACGGGCAACTTATTTTTGGGCATTTATTGCGGCGACATTTGCTGGTTTTATAGCTATACAATCGTCATCTTCGGTAAATAAAGCTGACATGTCAGTAATTTTGAGTTGTCTTGGTGTCGTCTTTTCCTTTGCATGGTTTTGCGTGAATCGAGGAAGCAAATATTGGCAAGAGAACTGGGAAAAACACGTTGATGTATTAGAAGATGAAGTCACAGGCCCTTTGTACAAAGTGGTATTATCAAGGAACCCTGATGGGACTAAAGCTGATAAAGTTCGAAATTTATTAACCGGACCTTCTCCACTGTCGGTTTCAAAGATAAATCAATTAATTAGCTTATATGTGACAGTGTTATGGTGTGCTTTGCTAATCTACTCACTTCCCGAATTTTCTTTCGCTAAGCCAGTTGATTGGTTTTACGTGGTTGTTGTTGGTATTAGCATCAGTACGTGTGTCCTGTTTTTATACCTAGGACGCTCATACGGTGGTGGTTATTATCACACAGCAAGTTTAAGAAAATCGAGAGTGAACCCGAGCAACTAACAAGAGACTATGGCGTCAATAGCTAATTTTAAGTTTTTGGCGCTTCCCACATAACACCGTCTCTGGGCATCGAATTTAAGATCACAATCATCTTCCTGACACACGCAATAAGCGCTACTTTTTTCGGTTTCCCAGCAGTAACTAATCGCTGATAGGTTGATTTAAAAACAGGGTTAGATTGGATAGCTGACATCATTGCCATGTATAAAACGGTGCGCACTTGGGAATAATTTAAACGGACACCCATTCTAAATTGACTGTTTTTCATTCATCACCTATCTTTTAAATTCAGCTTAAAAGATAGGCAATTCTCTCATGGCTACAGCACGAAAAAGACAAGTGAGTTTAGCTGACACCAAATACTAT
>NZ_JAGJEK010000028.1:0-87624 GCF_018101015.1 Pseudoalteromonas sp. MMG005
TTACGCTTTCCTATTTTTTTGTCAACACTTAAATTCGATGTTTTCATAAAGAAATTTTAAATTTAAGTTTTACTCGACGCTGACTGCGTTTTGCTTTGCTAAGTTAGCGTAGCGCTCCGTGTCAGTGGGGTCGCATTATAAGGAGACGAAGAAAAAGCGCAAGCGTTTTATGACATAAAAATGACAAAAACGAACCACCTGAATGAAAATCATACTAACCTGGCTTTTTTGCTTATTTAGCATACAAAAAGAGCGCTAATTCTAGCGCTCTACAAATAATTTCCAAGACATTCTTTGCTGGTAAATGGTTTCTTGTTCCAATTCACTTACCATAAGTGGATGTGCCGACAGCCAATCTCCCGCAAATTTAAGCTTAACCGCATCAAATTTATCTGCGGATACGAAAAAATCGGCTAACACATCATCTTCACGCCTCATTGATAAGATCACAGCAAGCCTTACCAAACGTATCAATCTCGTTACGAGTAATGTTTGGTTACCTAATTCACTAAATTGCCTTTGATTTAAATCAGCTCGATGAGCATTCGTAATGGCGACTATCAGTTGCTTTTCAGTTTTAGTAAAGCCAGGCATTCCCGTATTATTGAGTATATATGCACTGTGCTGATGATATAACTTATAATCAATCACCAAACCAATTTCATGAAGATGCGCCACAGCGGTCAAGATAGGTATGATTTGTTCCATTGGCAACTGCCATGTAGCAGAAAGTTGCTCTGCCAATTCGATACTTACCTCAGCAACACGTTGTGCTTGGCGTTTATCAACATGATAACGCTCAGTAAACCCATCCAACGTACGCTTACGAATATCGGTATTATGAAAATCAGATATCATGCTATATAGCACACCTTCGCGCAGTGCACCTCCAGCCAAACCCATATACTTTATATCTAAGCTTCGAAATAGAGCAATTAATATTGCCAAGCCCGATACAAAGACTAAACGCCGCTCTTCACCTAAGCCCGCTAATTGCAACTTGTCTATACTAGCAAAGCCCATTGCTTGTTTTTTAATGGAGTCTAAACGCTCAAGCGTCAGTAATTCACTTTCCCCAGATGCCGCAAGTATCTCTTGAATTGCTTGTATTGTGCCTGATGCGCCAATCGCCAACTCCCAGCCAGCATCAATGTACGTTTGCTTAATCGGCGAAATAACTTGATTCGCGGCACTAATTGCATGGTCAAAATTACTTTGACTTAATGTACCGTCAGAAAAATAGCGCTCAAGAAATGTGACACACCCCATATCTAGGCTTTTATAGATCTCAGCAGTAAACCCCTTACCGATAATCACTTCAGTGCTAGCACCACCAATATCGATGACAAGCTGTCGACCTTGACAAGCAGACGTATGTGCAACACCTTTATATATACTTTTAGCTTCGAGCTCACCACTGATAACATTAATCCGATGGCCTAATATACGCTCAGCTTCAGATTTAAACTCATCAGCATTTGAAGCCAAGCGCAGTGTCGCAGTGGCCACAATGCTAATATTACTTGCAGGAATATCTTGTAAACGCTCAGCAAACAAAGCTAAGCACTCCCACCCCCTTTGCATTGCCTCAAGGGATAAAAGGTTATCTTTATTCAATCCTGCCGCTAAGCGCACTTTTCGTTTTACTCTGCCAATGGTATGAATCCCACCGGCCATATGCTTAGCAATTAACATATGAAAGCTGTTAGAACCGAGATCAATAACAGCAAACACATTATTTTGTGGAAAATCTTGCCCCACTTTAAATACCTCTTGCTACAACCATATATCCATAATCGCGGTTACGAATTAGAACGCGGTTTATGGTAACTGTTTTGACGGCGACCATTGTTGCTGCGGTTACGCTGTGGGCCCGACGAATAGTTTCGCTTTCTTTGAACTTGTGGCTTTGTCAAATCATCAAGTAATGCTGACTTGTCATAATGAGAAAGAGGAATAGCATGTTCAATATACTGCTCTATTTCATGTAAATTATATGCATACTGCTCACAAGCAAAACTAATTGCATTACCTGAAGCTCCAGCTCGCCCCGTTCGTCCTATACGATGCACATAATCTTCGCAATCATCAGGCAAATCAAAGTTGAAAACGTGACTTACTTCAGGGATATGCAACCCTCTCGCAGCTACATCGGTTGCAACCAAAAAGTCAATTTCACCTTTGGTAAATTGTGCCAATATTGCTTGTCGTTTTTTCTGATTGACGTCACCTGTTAACAACCCTACCCGATGCTTATCTGCTTTTAGCCAAGCATAAACGTTCTCACAGCTTTGCTTAGTATTCGCAAATACAATCGCTTTGTCAGGCCATTCTTCTTCAATCAAAGTTAAGAGAAGCGGTATTTTATCATCGTGTGATGGGTGGAACAGCTCTTCTTCAATCAATTTACCTGTTTTAACATCAGGTTCAATTTGCACATGTTCAGGATTTGTCATGTGTTCAAATGCGAGTTCTTGTACACGATATGATAACGTTGCAGAAAAAAGTAAATTTAGTCTCTCTGCCGTATCTGGCATTCGGTTAAATAGATAACGAATATCTTTAATAAAGCCTAAATCAAACATTCTATCGGCTTCATCAAGTACAACGACTTCGATTTCATTGAGGCTATACGCGCCTTGTTTGTAGAAATCGATCAAACGACCAGTAGTGCCAATTAAAATATCTACACCATTTTCAAGTTGGACCCGTTGTTTTTCGTAATCCTCGCCACCATATATTAAACCAAGTTTAAGATTACAGTGTGGCGCAATGATTTTTGCATCTTTGTGGATCTGAATCGCCAACTCCCGTGTGGGAGCCATGATCAGCGCTCTTGGGTGCTTTCTGGTTACACCTTTATTTTGCAACAAACGATGACAGGTGGCTGTTAAAAAAGCCAAAGTTTTACCTGTTCCCGTTTGAGCTTGGCCTGCAATATCACGACCATCGCAGATAAAAGGCAAACACTTTGCTTGGATTGGCGTACAGTATTCGAAGCCATTCTCAGCTAATCCGGCGACCACTTCCGGAGCTAAAGCAAAGTCAGAAAATTTATTATTGGTCAAATGTGTCTTAGTCATAGCAATTAAGCATAACGTTTAAACTTGCAATAAGAAACAAGAGTGTTTAAATACGCAGTAAATAATTCGCCTAATTCTAACGGAGAGCGTAATGAGCGACAAAATTATTCAACTAACTGATGAAAGTTTTGAGTCGGATGTACTTAAATCGAAACAACCTGTACTAGTAGACTTCTGGGCAGAATGGTGTGGCCCTTGCAAAATGATTGCGCCAATTCTAGATGAAGTTGCAACGCAGTACGAAGGTAAAGTAACTATCGGGAAACTAAACATTGACCAAAATGCAGGTACGCCCCCTAAGTTTGGTATTCGTGGTATTCCAACGTTATTACTTTTTAAAGATGGCGCAGTCGCCGCTACGAAAGTAGGCGCGCTATCAAAAACTCAACTTATCGAGTTTTTAGATACGAACACCTAAGTGCCAGACAGCATCAATATACGTTGTATCTTGATGCTGTTTTAAAACAAAATTGTATTTTTTTATGTTATTTTACATAAAATTTGTTTAAAGACTGGACGACTAGCCCCCTACCTGCTAGTTTATAAAACCACAAACCTTAGTAGTATCAAATCAACCTCCTCGTTACGACGAGAATGACAATTGTAATAAAGAACCCACCAATATGCATTTACGCGAACTGAAAGACAAGTCAATCAATGAACTTGTAAAACTAGCCGAGTCCATGGGACTAGAAAACGTAGCACGTCTTAGAAAACAAGATATTATTTTTGCAATTTTAAAAGCACATGCCAAAAGCGGCGAAAATATATACGGCGGCGGTGTTTTAGAGATTTTGCAAGACGGCTTCGGCTTTTTACGCTCATCGGAAGCATCATACTTAGCTGGCCCTGACGATATCTACGTATCACCAAGTCAAATAAGACGCTTTAGTATGCGGACAGGTGATACCATTAGCGGTTTAATCCGCCCACCTAAAGATGGTGAACGTTATTTTGCATTGTTAAAAGTTAATGAAGTTAACTTTGATAAGCCAGAAAACTCTCGTACCAAGATTTTATTCGAAAACCTAACGCCTATCCATGCTAACGAACGTTTCGTTATGGAACGCGGCAATGGCAGTAAAGAAGATATTACCGCTCGTGTACTAGACCTAGCATCACCAATAGGTAGAGGCCAACGCGCCTTGATCGTTGCACCGCCAAAAGCGGGTAAAACGATGTTGCTACAAAATATCGCTCAATCTATTACATACAACAACCCTGATGCCACACTGATGGTACTGCTGATCGATGAGCGCCCAGAAGAAGTTACTGAGATGCAGCGTCTAGTGAAAGGGGAAGTCATTGCATCTACATTCGATGAACCTGCTAACCGTCACGTACAGGTCGCTGAAATGGTAATCGAAAAAGCAAAACGACTTGTTGAACATAAAAAAGATGTCATAATTCTTCTCGATTCAATTACACGATTAGCGCGTGCATATAACACCGTCATTCCTTCTTCTGGTAAGGTACTTACCGGTGGTGTTGATGCTAATGCACTTCACAAACCAAAACGTTTCTTTGGTGCAGCACGTAATGTAGAAGAAGGCGGCAGTTTAACAATTGTTGCGACAGCACTTATCGATACCGGCTCTAAAATGGATGAAGTCATCTACGAAGAGTTCAAAGGTACTGGTAACATGGAACTTCACCTTAACCGTAAAATTGCGGAAAAACGTGTATTCCCGGCGATTGACTTTAATCGCTCAGGCACCCGTCGTGAGGAGCTACTTACTAAAGCAGATGAGCTTCAGAAGATGTGGATCCTACGTAAAATAGTGCATGATATGAGCGAAATTGATGCGATGGAATTCTTAATTGATAAACTATCAATGAGTAAAACCAACGATGAGTTTTTCGATCTAATGCGTCGTAAATAGTGATTTAAATCAATGATAAAACCTGCTTATGCAGGTTTTTTTATGTCTTAAAAATATGGAAGTATGCGCCATTATGTTCTATACCTAGATAGTCATTTTGCAGTTTTAACAAGGACTCGTCCGTTCATGAAGCCTAAACATGTTGTTATTTGGTATTTTGCAACCAATGTGTTGTCTGTTTTTACCATTATGCTAATTTTCTCTCTTCATTGGCCTGCAGTCATATGCCTATTAAGTGTTTCTGCCATAACAACATTGGTGCTGCTCAAATATGCCACTCAAGGTAATGCAAGTACCCCTTACTTAAGTGAACTTGTTGCTGCACTATTAAAAGACGATAATATTGACTTAACCTACCGGTTTAATGAAGCAGACGCCAATACACCACCAGCTTGCTTAGCAATTAATGCCAGTCTAGCAACCATTGAGCATTTAATTGGCGAAGTTTACTGCTCCTCATCACGACTATCCCCTATGGCTGACAGCCTCAGAGATACCTATTCTTCGATGACTCAAAAAGCGACCATACAGCATGCACATGGCACTGACCTTGCGACTTCATTCAATCGTATGATTTCTGTCGCACGAGAGCTTGATGAACATTTAGATCAAATATATGGGTCAGTGACAGAAGCTACCAATGCGGTAAAGAAAACGCGTGTAGACACGGGAAAGAGCCAAGAAAGTCTTATGAGCTTAGCCAATAATATCCAAGCAACGAGTACGCAAATCGAATCACTTAAAGTCGATAGTGATGCTATTAGCTCTGTCATTGATGTAATTAACTCAATTGCTGATCAAACTAATTTACTTGCACTGAATGCAGCCATTGAGGCGGCGAGAGCGGGCGAACAAGGCCGAGGTTTTGCCGTAGTCGCAGATGAGGTGCGTAGCCTTGCAGCTCGCACTAGTCAATCAACCCAGCAAGTGAGAGATATGGTCTCTAAGATCCAAGCTGGTACTGATAGTGCCCATAACTTGATGCTTGATGCATTAAGCGAAACTCAACAAACTGTATCCTTATCACAAGCCTCTACACGTGAAGTTGACCAGATAGAACAAGCCATGATCGATATCAACACACTTTCTAAAAGTATTCACGAACAGGTTAGCCGTCAAAAAGCCGTATCAGATGAAGCTCAAATGAGCATCGATTCAATGGTTGAGCTTAACTCAGATGCCCTCAATAACTCGCAAATTCAAGCGGTCTCTAGTAATGACCTAATTAACTTAGCGCGTAGTATCCACGCCAAGTTATCTATTTTTAAAGTAGATTCCACATTACTTGACCACGAACAAAGAGCGGATGAAAGTAGGCTCCATAAAGTAGCATTTGATGAAAGCATGATGCAACAAAATAACTCAAATGACATTGAGCTGTTCTGACGAAGCAGCTACTTTTAGCTCATCACATAAAATTAAATAGAAGTGCTGCGCTTGCATACGGTCAGTGGTTATCACGACTTGTTCTAATTGCTTAGCCGTTTGCGCAATATCATTAAAGCCAAACGTTACAGCGGCACCAGCTAAACGATGACATGCATTTTGCAACGATTTTGTCTGCCTGCTTTCCCATAAGTCCACTATGTTATATCTTTCTTCTTCAAGAGTTGCCAAAAAGCTCGCTTTGAGATCTGACATATCTATTTGCATTGCACTTATTTCATCTATGTACATTAAATGTTTTGCTAATATTTGATGAAGATGATCTGTGCTGATAGGTTTTCCAATATGACCTGTAAATCCATGTTCCAAATAGGCTTTCACTTCTTTTGGCATCACATTAGCCGTCAACGCATAGATTGGGCCATCATAGCCCGCTTGCCGTAAAATCTTAAATGCTTCAAGCCCATCGACCTGAGGCATTTGTATATCCATAAGGACTAAATCTGGAAATTCAGTTAGACATACCTCCACAGCCGCGGCACCATTATTTGCAACAATAACATCAACCCCGAGGCTTGAGACTAAACGACAAAACAATGAGCGATTATCATCATGGTCTTCTGCAATCAATACTTTACCTGACAATGCTTTGAATTCTTTTAAGCCTTCCATTTTATCAATTTTACTTGGCGTACTGCTGGGAACGCAAGGTACTAACACTGTAAACGTACTGCCTTTATTTAGCGTACTTTCCACACTGATTTTCCCGCCCATCATATCAACTAGCTGTTGAGATAGGGATAAACCTAAACCGGACCCTCCAAATCGACGTGAAATGCTGTTGTCTCCTTGTTGGAAAGAATCAAATATACCTTGTAAATAAATTTCATCCATACCAATACCGGAATCTTCAATGACAAACTCGACTCCACCTTCAACAATTGTGATTGTCAGCTGTATGGACCCAGCCTCAGTAAATTTGACCGCATTGCCAAGCAAATTAATAAGTACTTGCTTCAATCGAATATAATCCAACTCCACCACTAATGAGTCACGTAAATGGTTATGAATAACAAACTTTAATCCTTTCAATACACATGCATGCTGAAACATGTCGCTGACATCATTGATCAAGCTCTCTAGCTCAAATTCTGTAAATTCAAGTTCAAATTGCAATGCTTCAATTTTACTTAAATCTAATACATCACAGATTAAATCTCGTAAATGTTCCCCTTGACGGTGAACCACTCGTAACGAACTTTGTAGATTTTGATCTCTTTGATTATCAATTAATAATGCTTCGGTATGACCTAATATCGATGTCAAAGGTGTACGTATTTCATGACTGATATTTGCTAAAAACTGACTTTTAACTTGATTTGCTTCTCGTAATTCATCTGCAACTTGTTGTAACTGTGCTGTACGTTGAGCCACTTGCCGACTGAGTTCCGTCTTTGTAAGCTGTAAAACTCTTTTTCGGTAAACGCTGACACCTGCTATCCCCAACGACAATATAAATAAAGCTCCCAGCCAAACTAATTGTTCTCGTTGTTCTATCTGCAATTTCTGTAACGCCTGATATTGTTTGAGTGTTTTTATTTCTTGACTCAATTGATTCTCAGCTATCGTATCTTGGTACTGCTCTAACCGTTTGCTCAAACTCGTATTTAGTAGCTTACTTTGTAATCGTTGATACTTCTGATAATTCGCTAATGCCTGTCGTGGCTGACCTAGGCTGGATTCAATAAAAGACAGCAAAAGTAAACTATCTCGCTCTCTCAATGCGGCACCCGCTTCTTTCGCTAATATAATGGCTTCTTGAATGCTCTCTTTCGCTTGCTGATATTGACCCTGAGCTAACAAAGCTTGCGCATAAGGGTACAATGCTTCTCGACGTCCCCCTTGACTATTTGCCTGCTCCGCATAATAAAGTGCAAAATTAGCCTCTGTTAATCCTTGTTCTATATTGCCTTCTAGTAGACTCAGCGTTGCTAAATTGGCGTATTCAAAGCTTAAATGCTGCCAACTCTCTACTGATTCATAGTAATCAATCGCAGCCATCAAGCTAACTCGAGAAAGTGCCCATCGTTCAGTATGTTTATAAATAACGCCTAAATTAGCCTGCGATAAAGCCGTACCGTAATCATCTTGTAGCTCATTGAAGAGTTTAATTGCGCGTAACAACATCTCTTCTGCAATGTTATATCGCAGTTGCCGTATGTAAACACCTGACAAATTAAGCATAATATCTGCTTTATCTTGTCTATCACCATGCTGTTGGTATAACTGATGGGCTGACACATAATGTAGAATTGCCAAGTCCAGTTCATGTGTTTGAGTGTAAGCCAACCCCAAATTACTGTGCATATTGGCTATCTCTAATGGCTTATCTCGTAATGTAGCAATCTTCAAAGCGCGATGATACGCCAAAGTTGACTGCGTATAACTGGCCTGGAAATAGGCCGCTATCCCTTGTGATTTGACGGCTTTATAAAACGCATCGCTTACAGGGTTCACTGCTGTTAGTTCCTCTAGCTCAATGAAGTAATCATTTGCGATTTGATATTTTTGATGCTTCAATGCTTCACGACCTAGATTTTCAATAAGGTGCTGTAACGTCATTAAAGAAATATCAGGATGAAGCCGCAATCGCTCCCCGGTTTCAGCCACTTCCTGCCACGAAGCCAAGTCATTTAATTGCGACACTCTTTCATGCAAAGAAGCAGAAGATGCAAAAGCATTCATATTGCAAAACATGCTCAAACTGAACCACAAAATTAGCTTATAAAGATGCGTAACCGACTTGCCAGTCATCCTTGATCCTCATTGATATAGGAAATTTAATCGTGCTAAGGTGAAGATACACGAACTAAAATGATCGAACAATGTTCAACCCTTTACTTGACGCCATTTTTATTGAGCTCTCATCTGGGAGAGTATTTAAAATTCATACTTTAGCAGCTCAGTTAAATCAGCTAGATTGGTTTGAGCTATTGGATGATGATCCTAATAAAGCACTATTTAAGAAGAACTTTCTAATCATGAATGCATTGTTTCAGCTCCAAGATGAATTGCTTGCAACTGATCAGTCTCTGCATATTGACAGTATGGACATCTACCTAAGTGCTAAAGTAGATACTGGTGTAACTAAAGATAACCCTTTAAAAAGCTACTATTTAGATTGGGATAATTATAATACAAGCCGAGAAGATATTGAGTCTTTACTCACCCAGTTTTGGCAACGATTCAGTCAAAGCAATCACACTCAACCCATTACGGCAGAAGAATTACAGGCACTCTGCGCGGTTTGGCAATTGCCCATCCCATTTTCATCGCAGTTATTAACAAAAAAATGGCGCAAATTAGCGTTACTATATCATCCTGACAAAAACCCCGCGGGAAGCGAGGCTTTTAAAAAATGGCATAGTGAGTATATAAAATTGAAATCGGCTGCTAGTAATTGACTCGACGGACTCGAAACTTACGACCTTTGAGCTTGCCTTCGGTTAATTTTCTAAACGCTGGCTTCGATGCATCTCTCGCCACAGCAACATACGCCGTATTGTCTAACACGTTGATTTTGCCAATTTGTGCAAATGAGATCCCTTGCTCACCCGTTAAACTGCCCACGATATCTCCTGGACGTACTTTTTGTTTTTTACCACCATCAATTTGCAGTGTTACCATGTCTGGTTTGTATGGTGCTTTGTCTAATAAGCTATGTGCAGGAACAGGTGATGGTTCAAAATCGCGATCATACACATCGCCAATCTGTGCCACTTTAAACTCCTCACTCTCTCCGAAAATAGAGCAAGCAAGTCCTTTCTTACCTCCTCGTCCAGTACGACCTACTCGATGCACGTGCGTCTGCGCATCATGGGCTAAGTGGTAGTTAATCACCATATCCATATCATCAATATCTAAGCCTCGTGCTGCAACATCTGTCGCGACCAAAATCGAGGCACTTTTATTCGCAAAACGGATCAGCGTTTGTTCACGCTCCCGTTGTTCTAAATCGCCATGCAATGCGACGGCATTAAAACCAGCATCTTGTAAGTCATCACACACTTTTTGTGTTTCAACCTTGGTGTTACAAAATACCACACAGCTTTGTGGTTTGTTTTGCAATAGCAATAATCGCAATGTATTAAAACGTAATTTGTTATTATCTAATTTATAAAACAACTGTTTAATGCTGGTATTAACAACCTGATCTTCCACTTTGACCATTTCTGGCTGATGCATCACACGCTCAGAAATAGTTTCAATGCGTTTTGGAAACGTGGCACTGAACATTAAGTTTTGACGCTTTTCAGGCAAATAGCTCACAATATTATCGAGCGCATCAGCAAATCCCATATCAAGCATTTGATCTGCTTCATCGAGCACCAACGTTGATACCTCATTAAAATTCAATGTACCTTTAAATAAATGATCTTCAATACGCCCAGGCGTGCCGACAATAATGTGCGCGCCATGCTCTAACGAACCAATTTGTGGTCCAATTGGTACACCTCCACATAGCGTTAATATTTTAATATTATGAATACCGCGTGCCAGTTTACGCATTTCAGTGGCAACTTGTTCAGCCAATTCACGAGTTGGGCATAGTACCAACCCCTGAATGCGAAAGCGTGCAACATTTAAGCGAGATAGTACGCCTAAGCTAAACGCGACTGTTTTACCCGACCCTGTTTTTGCTTGGGCAATGACATCTTTTCCAGATAATATAACCGGCAAACTTTGTGCTTGCACGGGAGTCATATTCTTATAACCCAAATCACTCACGGTATCTAAAAGTGCCTGCTCTAAAGGCAAAGTGTTAAAAGCGATTGCGCTCACGGTACTATCTCATCAATAAAAAATATGCCCAATTTTAGCAGATTAAATTGGCTACGAATATCGCAGTGCACAGTATTTGATCTCATTTACGTTTGCATCACCTTTTGTTAATGCCACAATAGTGCTTTGTACTCAGCTGTAATACCAAGGACATCATGAAAAAACTATTTAGTACGTTATGTTTATTGAGTTGTATCTCTAATGCAGTGCACGCTCAAGAGTTTTCACCAGAACAGATTCAACAAGTTACACAAGTGCGTGAAGCCGCACTAAATAGTGATTTAAGCTGGCAGATCCTTGAATCTTTAACCACAGAGGTTGGCCCGCGTTTACCAGGTACCAAAAATGATAAAAAAGCTGTTGAATGGGCGCAATCACAATTTAAAGCACTCGGTTTTGATAAAGTATGGATTGAACCCGCAACGTTTCCACATTGGCGTCGATACCACGAATCAGCTTCTATTATTACCCCAAGTGAACAACCACTACACCTAACAGCACTTGGTAACAGTGTGAGCACACCAAAGTCAGGCATTCAGGCTGAAGTGGTGTTTTTTGAAACTTTAGATGAACTCATTGCTTCGCCTGAGGGGAGCCTAAAAGGCAAAATCGCATTTATTAACTACCGTATGAATCGACATATTGATGGGAATGGTTATGGGCCAGCAGTAAAGGCCCGTAATAGTGGCGCAGTAGAAGCTGCCAAAAAAGGCGCTGTGGCTTATATGATGCGCTCAGTCAGTACCAGTCATCATCGCTTCGCACATACCGGTGGCAGCCATTACAAAGCTGGCGTAACCAAAATCCCAGCAACCGCCGTTGCGAACCCTGATGCTGACCAACTTGCTCGTCTTATCACTGCGGGTCATACAGTAAAGGTAAAGCTCAATATTCAAACTGAAGATTTAGGCGAAGGCACCAGCTATAACGTAATTGGTCAATTCAACGGCACGCAATACCCTGAACAATATGTGCTTATTGGTGGGCACCTCGATTCTTGGGATCTGGGTACCGGCGCACTAGATGATGGCGCTGGCGTCGCATTAACCATGGCTGCTGCAAAACATATCAGTGATGTAAAACGTCCTAAACGCAGTGTTCGAGTAGTTTTATTTGCCGCAGAAGAACTTGGCTTATGGGGTGCAAAAGCCTATTTCAAACGTCATAAAGATACACTCGATAATATTGTTGCTGCTGCTGAATCTGATTTTGGTGCGGATGTAGTGTATGGCTTTGAATCAAATGTTGCTGCAACGGCATTACCTCTAGTGCGCGAAATCGCTAAACAGCTAGCTCCTTTAAATGTACAGTATATCCGTAAAAATACAGCACGGGGTGGTCCTGACTTAATCCCCCTTAAAAATACAATGTCAGCCCCTATTTTTGCTTTACACCAAGATGGTACCGACTATTTTGATTATCATCACACCGCTGATGATACATTAGATAAAGTAGACCCTAAGAAGTTACAACAAAATACAGCTGCCTATGCGGTATTCGCAATGATGGCAGCAGATGCTAAAACTCGTATTACAGGTAAGTAATCATCATATAAACCAAGCGGCTGTTTATGCAGCCGTTGTTACTTCAACCTTCTCTACCACCTGTTTGCAAAAAAAAGAGCTACGCATTGTGTAATGCAATGATATTTAATACCCTAAAAATATCTAACGGCCATTTTTAGCATGCACATATGTACTCACGGTTAACCCAACCTTTATTACAAAGTCTATTTACCTTTCACGGTTTTATTGAGCGCGTCATCAGCAAGCACTACCGTGTACTGTTAATCATCATATTAATTGCGACTTCTGCCTATAGCTATATTTCACATACTCAAAATATTGCCTTGCAGCACTCTTTATTAACACACCCAAGAATTGACGATGTGTATGTGATTAATCTGGGCCGAATTCAAACTGACCGTAAATATCAAGCTCAGTATCGAGTCGCACAGGTATTACAAGTCGCAGAAAACAAAATTATATTAACGCAAAGTACAACGACCTATCGCCGCAAGCGTGACGCTGAACGAGCCATAAAGCTCGATGCACTAATGCTCAATAGCTTTTTCCGCTCAGAACATCTTATCTTGGAGCGTGAGGCTCTGTTATCTATGTTTGCTCAAAATGCCATAGATGATGTTTATAGGCCTAGGGAAATATATGTCATGGGCGGTATCGTTAAACAGCGACAAAGCCCATTACCAATTAATCATAAAGCCCATATAAACAATAACTTAACGACGCACAATAATGAAGGTATACGGTTGTATCGACAAAACAACTTCGTTCTGGCGTTCAATTCATTCAAAATTGCGGCCATATCTGGTGATGCGTGGGCACAATATAATTTAGCAGGTATGTTTGAGCTAGGGGAAGGCACCTCCCTTGACTTGAAACAGGCGCATTATTGGTACCAAAAGTCTGCAATGCAAGGCCATCAACGTGCACTACATGCCTTAGAAAAGCTCTGTAAAAGCACGCAATCACTATGCCTTTGAATCTAAAATGATTACCGTATACTCTCTATAAATGAATACACAGTAATCATTTTACTCTTGTGACAAACCACTCTTGGAATGCAGATGCACTGAGAGGTTTACTATGTAAATACCCCTGACTATAGTCACATTGTAAGGTCTGCAAAAACTCTAATTGCGATTGAGTTTCCACCCCTTCCGCTACCACTTTCAAATTTAAATTACCTGCCATGGAGATAATTGCTTTTACTAATGCGCGGTCTTCTTGATCATCTGGTAAATCACGAATAAATGCTCTATCAATTTTTAGCTTCGACAGCGGGAAGCGCTTCAGGTAACTCAATGATGAATATCCTGTTCCAAAGTCATCAATCGCCAATTCAACGCCCATTTCACGTAACGTGAGGAGCTGCTGTAGAATATTTTGCGCGTTATCTGCTAATACTGTTTCTGTAATTTCAACCGTTAAACATCGGCTATCTAAGCCTGTCTCGCGTAAAACACGTGCTATCACTTTTGCCATATCGGCGCGTTGGAACTGAATGCTTGACACATTGACTGTGATAAATAGAGGATGCTGAAAACGATTGCACCATGCCTTAGCCTGAGAGCATGCTTGATAGAGTACCCATTCGCCGATTGTTATGATTAAGCCTAACTCCTCACAAATAGGAATAAACCGCCCAGGGGGCACCTCTCCAAGCGCCTCATTGTGCCACCTTAATAACGCTTCGCAACCAATTTGCTTCCCATCAAGGCTAATAATTGGCTGATACACAACCGTTAGCTCTTGATTTGATAGTGCCTTATGTAACGCCCCTTCTAACTGGCGTCTTGCTTGAGCATGATCATGCATTGCCGACGTATAAAATTGATAACAGTTTCTTCCATGCTCTTTTGCCTTATACATAGCACTATCAGCATTACGAAGTAATGCCTTGCGATCACAGCCGTCATCAGGGAAAAAGGTCACCCCGATACTACCGGAAACAAATGTTTCATGCCCTTCCAGCTCAAATGGACTGCTCAATTGCTGTAATACTTTATTGGCTATTTTCTCAATATCACTGATGGTGTCGATATCAGGCAGTAATAAAGCAAATTCATCACCACCTAGCCTCGCTACAATATCAGAACTACGAGTACAGTCTTTGAGTCGCTGTGCAGCCTCAATTAAGAGCAAATCTCCAATATGGTGGCCTAAAGTATCATTAACAGCTTTAAAGCGATCTAAATCAATAAAGCAAATTGCCAAGCGACTCGATTGTTTTTTCGCTCTTTCTAATGTGTGATCAAATTGCTCATGAAAATGTAACCGGTTGGCCAGCCCAGTTAATGTATCGAAATTGGCCTGCTGCCACATCATTTGTTCGTGATTCTTGCGGGAGGTAATATCGTTAAATAGTGCTACATACATTTCAATATTCTGCTTCTCATCAAACACCGCAGAGACTTGCAGCCAACATGGATACACGTCACCGGCTTTGCGCCGATTCCAGATTTCACCTTCCCAGTGACCATGTTCATGTAAATCACTATATAACTGACTAAAAAATGCAGTGCCATGCCGGCCTGAATTAAATAAAGCTGGAGACTCTCCTAACACCTCATTTTGACTATAACCCGTAATCTGAGTAAAAGCCCGATTAACCATTTGTATTTTATTCTGTTTATCTGAAACTAGCACCCCTTCACTCGTCGTTGAGAATACCGTGCTAGCCAAGCGTTGTTCTCGTTCATTTGTTAAGCGTACGGTTATATCATGCAACACATAAATAAAACCGAGACGTTGTTCTTTACCATCAAGCACCTCATTTTTAGTCACATTGAATGAACGAAGCTGTCCTTGAACATGCAATTGACACTCTTTATTGACATAAGCGGGATCAGACAGACAACTGGGATTTGTTAATACTGTACCTATTGATTCATTGATCATATTCTCTGTCGGAACGAAGTCATCATTTACCCGTGTATTTGCAGACAGTATCTCTCCCTGCTCGTTAGTAAAAATAAGGTAATCTTCAATCGCATTAAAAATAGATCGTAACCTCGCGCCTTGCGATTCTGAGCGTTTTTTAGCCCGCCTAAGTCGAATTAAGAATAACCCCAAGATCACAGTTGCCCCACATAAAATACCGATCACCACACTCAACAACATAGTCTGAGTTTGATTAGCAACCTTAATTTCCTGTGTTTGCAACACCACCTGTTGCTCTAAATTCGCTTGATAATGCCACAGTGATTGCTGCAGCGCACGCTGCTCACTAATATCATGAATAATAGAAAATAGTTGCGTTTCACCACTCAGGTCACGAAATGGCACTGAATACACACTGACTGTTCGAATAGATTGATCAGCCAGCTGGTGGCGAAAAATAAAGTAATTTCTGCCTTCAGCTACTGCGGTTTCGCGCTCCGTGGCCACCTGCTTGGCAGTCAGTTGATTAATCTCCTGAATACGCATTAACAATAAATCGCTTTCGGTATAACCATAAAAATGGACTGCTGCGTCATTTGCCGCAACTATGCCACCCGTATCCGGATTAATGATCAACATAACTGCACTATTATTCCGAAATACCTGTTCAGGTAAATCGAGAGCTAAACCACAACGACAAAAAAATAATAACGCGATACCGAGTATTATATTCACTTTCAACCTAGCCACCACCGTATACAAATTAGGCTCAGATAAAGACTATAATGCAAACTGACCTCCATGAAAATATGCCAAACATCAAGTATTGCACAATACTAAATAAAGCGATTATTTATCGTCATTAATAAACGTCATATTATTATCTGCGTATAAAGCCTTTAGCTGCCATTTCATAAACGGCTTGATATACTGCACATAACTATAGGTGTCCTAATAGCAAAATGAAATATAAAGACTTACGAGATTTTATCTATCGCCTTGAAGAACAAGGTGAAT
The DNA here is from genome assembly GCF_018101015.1 of Pseudoalteromonas sp. MMG005. Classification (NCBI taxonomy): domain Bacteria; kingdom Pseudomonadati; phylum Pseudomonadota; class Gammaproteobacteria; order Alteromonadales; family Pseudoalteromonadaceae; genus Pseudoalteromonas; species Pseudoalteromonas sp. MMG005. The sequence continues at coordinate 16,615 of NZ_JAGJEK010000028.1, forward strand.
TAGTTCGCATCACACAGCCCATTTCAACAAAATTAGAAATGACTGAAATTGCCGATCGTACATTACGAGCAGGTGGTCCGGCATTGTTGTTTGAAAACCCGACAGGCTTTGATATTCCGGTATTAGCTAACCTATTTGGCACCCCTAAACGCGTAGCGTTAGGTATGGGCCAAACAGATGTCAGCGAACTACGTGAAGTGGGTAAACTTTTGGCTTTCCTTAAAGAGCCAGAACCACCAAAAGGCATAAAGGAAGCACTAGGACAAATCCCTGTGTTTAAGCAGGTGCTGAATATGCCAGCCAAAGAAGTCCGCAAAGCTCCTTGTCAACAAATCGTGATCAGTGGCGATGACGTGGATCTAACCAAGTTACCCATTCAACATTGTTGGCCTGGAGATGCAGCTCCTTTGATCACTTGGGGCCTAACTGTCACGCGTGGACCTTACAAAAAGCGCCAAAATCTAGGTATTTACCGACAACAGTTACTGGGTAAAAATAAAATAATAATGCGCTGGTTATCCCACAGAGGTGGTGCGCTCGATTTTCAGGAGTGGTGCAAAGAAAATCCAGGCGAGCCTTATCCCGTGTCGGTTGCGCTAGGAGCAGATCCGGCAACAATTTTAGGCGCGGTGACCCCTGTGCCTGACACATTAAGTGAATATGCATTTGCTGGGCTGCTGCGAGGCTCAAAAACCGAAGTGGTAAAATCCATTTCAAATGATTTACAAGTGCCTGCCAGCGCAGAAATTATTCTTGAAGGTCATATCATGCCCGGTGAAATGGCTCCTGAAGGGCCCTATGGTGATCACACAGGTTATTATAATGAAGTTGATGATTTCCCTGTGATGACAGTAACCCATATGACCCACAGAGAAAACCCAATTTACCATAGTACATACACAGGTCGCCCACCAGATGAACCTGCCATTTTAGGTGTCGCACTCAATGAAGTGTTCGTGCCCATTTTACAAAAGCAATTTCCAGAAATTGTTGATTTTTACCTCCCTCCTGAAGGCTGTTCCTATCGAATGGCGATAGTAACGATGAAGAAGCAATATCCTGGTCATGCAAAAAGGGTGATGATGGGGGTATGGTCTTTCTTACGTCAGTTTATGTACACTAAATTTGTCATAGTTTGCGACGATGATGTCAATGCAAGAGATTGGAATGACGTCATTTGGGCTATCACGACGCGTATGGATCCGGCAAGAGATACAACCATGATAGAAAATACGCCGATTGACTACCTTGATTTTGCTTCCCCTGTTTCGGGACTTGGTTCTAAAATGGGTATGGACGCAACAAACAAATGGGCAGGAGAAACGGATCGAGAGTGGGGCGAGCCTATCGTGATGGATGAACAAGTGAAACAAAGAATAGATGATATCTGGGACAGCTTAGATATCCCACTCAAGCCATAGGATAACCTAGGTACCTATGCTAAAGTGCCTAGAGTTTATACAAAAATTTAGTGATTGGTAATATTCAAAAGTACATTGCCAAACAAGACCGTGCGAAAAGGTAACACATGCAAACAATCAATGCTGACGTGATAGCTATCACGCCACTTACAGAAATTATTTACAAAGTCACGCTTAAACCTGCTACTGCAGCAAAGTTTGAAGCAGGGCACTATTTACAACTTGTGTTAGGTGAAAAAGACAAGCGTGCATTTTCAATCGCAAGCAAACCATCACAACAAAACGAGTTAGAATTGCACATTGGTGCATCAGCTGCTGATGCATACGCATCACAAGCGCTTGAACATTTGCGCCAAGCTCATTTAAACAACCGCCCTGTTGCACTTGAAGTTGGCTTAGGTGTCTCGCAATTACGCATTGATTGCCAAAGACCCATTGTCTTGCTCGCAGGTGGTACTGGGTTCTCGTATGTTAAATCAATGGCCGATCACTTAAGCGAGGTTGGCTGTACTCAACCAGTGTATTTTTACTGGGGTGTAAAAGAAGAGTCTGCGCTATATGCTAAAACAGAAATGGAAGCATGGGCAGCAACCAAAGAAAACTTCCACTTTATTCCGGTAGTAGAAAACCCTAACGAAGGTTGGGGAGGCCATACAGGCTATGTGCACCAAGCCGTGATGACAGATATTTCTTCTTTAGAAACGTACTCAATTTATATGGCCGGTCGTTTTGATATGATTGGTATTGTGCGTGATGACTTTATCAAGCATGGTGCCATACGTGAGCACATGTACGCAGACGCCTTTGCTTTTATCAAATAATTCATAGCCCTAAGCAGTGTCATATCATACGGCACTGCTTATAATTCCACGGTTCATATATCGCCCCCTTTCAGTTTAAGTATTACTCAAGGTTACACCGCATAGTAATTGGCCCATATTCTATCCTCTTGCGCCAAAACACATATTGAGTGTGATGAGCTTTCCTATCAGTCCTGTTTTTTAAATTGAAACAATCTATTTAATCTATTTTATTAATTGAAAATAACAGAGCATACTGAATTCATCAACACAGGAGCACTAGAATGAAAACTGTAAAAGAAATCATGACGACACATATTCCTGCAATTTATGCAGATTCCGAGCTCACAGAAGCGATTGATGAACTGCACCAACACACATTATTCTGCGCACCAGTTTTAGATGGGCAGCAGCACTTAGTGGGCTTTATTTCAGAGCAGCAAATGTTGGCCCCATTATTACAAAGTAGCTATTTTTGCGAAGGCAAAATAATGGTTAAAGAATTGATGACCGATAATGTGGTGTCAGTCACTGAACACATGAATATTGTCGATTTAGCTCAGCAAATGCAAGGCAATAAACCAAAGGTTTATCCAGTGACATCAAATGGCAAGGTTATTGGCTTGGTAACAAGAAGCCAAGTCATAGAGGCGTTAAAACAAGACTACTTGAGCTGCTCAGTGCATTAAGCAGCTCAAAGTGAACTGACTGACTATTAACTCGCTTTTTTAGCTAACAACGCTTTTTTATCACTGTCACTTAAAAAGGCAATTTCTAATGCATTGCGCTGCGCTTGTTCCATATCTTGCGTCGATAACCCAGCCTCAGGTGCGGCAACGACATACTCATTATCAAGTTCAATACCTTGAACTGCAGGATCATCGGTATTAATACAGGCTAAAATACCATGATCCAAAAAGCGCTTAAGTGGGTGTGTGGTTAGTTCAGCCACCGTACTGGTTTGAATATTACTGGTTAAACATGACTCAATACCAATGCGGTTGTCTCTTAAATAATCCATTAACTTTGGATCTTCAATGGCTTTAACACCATGACCAATACGTGTTGCGCCTAACTCATTAATGGCTTGCCAGATACTTTTTGCACCTTCCGCTTCACCCGCGTGTATTGTGGCACCTAAATAAGCATCCCTAACTTGTTTAAAATGATCGACAAATAGCGCGCCTGGATAACCCAGTTCATCACCGGCAAGATCGATAGCAACTAAATCGTTTTTGCATGCTAATAATGAATCAAGCTCATACTGACATTTATCAACACCGAAAGTACGCGACATAATACCAATTAGATTCACTTTAATATCGGTATTGTGCGTTGCCGATTTAATGCCATCAACCACCGCCTCTACAACGCCTTGAGCGTGTAAATCATGTGTTTGTGCCATATAGTAAGGGCTAAAGCGCAGTTCGGTATAATCCATATTCTGTGCAATCGCATCTTCTACGTTTTCGATGGCAATACGGCGACAGGCATCATAATCACCAAGCACTTTGACACCCCAATCTAATTTAGCTAAAAATGCCATAAGGTTAGGAGCGTTATCGAGTACTCGAACATGTGGGATCAAGCCCTCAATATCCGTCGCCGGTAATGGCATATTAAACTGCTGACCAAGCTCTAAAATCGTAGTCGCTCTCACGTTACCATCTAAATGGCGGTGTAAATCAAGTAAAGGTAAGTTGTTATTGATCATAATTCACTCGGCTGCAGATAAAATTTTGCGGATCATACTTGCCTTAATATAAAGATCAAGGACACATGTCCATTTTTAGCACGGCTACCTAGTTATGCAAGTATAAAAAAACCAGCGTATTCGCTGGCTTTTTCTAAGTATTTATTTGTGAATCGCCAATTCATAGGCCTTTTGATACTGTTGGGTCTGCTCGTAGCTGCGTAATGCGATACTCGTCCAACCAGTATGCCAATTACTTTTATTTATGTTATCAAAAACTTTAGCTGCGAGTTCAAAGTCCCCATCAACATGGGCCATGCATGCCAAACACGCTAACAAATCCGCATTATCAGGCTGTTTTTTCAGCTGGGCCTGTATCGCATGAGTTAATTGTAAATCACCTTCATTCGCGGCACTTATCACCGTCGATACATCGTGATATAACCCTTTTTTTAACCATTTCAGCAATACTGGCTGTACTTGTTTAATTTGCCCACTCGCCGCCATTGATTGTAAATAAGGCTGCTGCGCATACACTTTCAGTGCTTTGGGTAGCTGTTCATAATACGCTTGCCCATCAGATTGATTTTGCATAAAAAAACGCGTAAAGAAGCGCTGCCAATAATCCGCTGACCAAGTCACTTGCTTATGTTTGTCGTTCAATGTCTTTATCAATTCAACATGTTTTTGCTCTACCAATAGGCCCTCAAGGTAGGTCGTTATCTCGGTTGATTGTGGTTTTTTCTGCTGCATCGGCGTTTCAAGTAACACCAAAGCTTGCTCACCTTTGTCAGCCTGTAGCCAGAGCTTAGGCACTTTGCTTTGTGCTTCTTCTGACATAGCGCTTAGGTGCTGTACCGCAGTTGCCTGCTCACCTTGCTGTAAGGCAGATTTCGCCAGCAACGCATATTGATAATCTTGCCACTGACTGGGCGCATCATGCTTCTTAAACGCCACTTGTACTTGCTCATTATCATCATTAAGAGTCGCCCATAGCGCCTGTTGCCAAGCCTGAGAGGCTTTCATTGCACGCTTATGACCAAAGTGCCCCGTTGATTTACGATAAAGTCGCCAGAAAAATTTAATCGCCTTTACGACGAGCCATATGCCAATCGTTAGCATGAAAAACATAATGGCCATTGCAACTATCGTGGCTTCAATGGTCACATCGTTATACGCTATAAGCACATACCCCTTTTCGTCAATTAATAAATGCCCTGCTGCCATGGCAATCACAATGGCGATAATTATTAATATCACTCGGATCATTTTAACCACCCCTGTACCGCTTTAGCTGAGCGTAACTGAACAGTTTGGTTAAACGCCAATGACTGACCCTGCATCAGGACTAATTCGTCATGCATTGCTTGTACCGCTGCAGAATCCATTTTAAAATAGCTTGTTAACGTTTGTTGGGCACTCGATAAAGCGCTAAAAAAGACACTGGCTTGCTTGTCCATCAAAGCACTCTGAGCTTGAGACAAGTGACTTCGTAGCTGCGCTTTCAATAGTTGCTGCTCTTGTTTATCAAGTAGTGGGTCAATAACAGCGACTTCACGATGGCGAATCTTGATAAAGTCGTCTACCAAATTTTCCCATGTGCGTAATAAATTGGCTTGCCAGTCACTGACATCACTAGATAGTTGTGCCGTAGACGCTGCTGTTTGCTCTGGTAAACGCAAAGTTTGCAGCTCAAGTTCAGGTACCTGTGCGAGTAAACCATGTAACTGTAAATATCTAGATTCCAATTGCGGCTTAGCTTGTGCATTCAACAATGCTATATCTTGGGCAATTGCGCTCAATACGCCCGTGCTATTTGGCTCATGCTGCAATACATCACGCAATCTTTGTAGTACCGCGATGCTGCCCTGAAAATCTTGTTCCGCTGAGGCCTTAAATTGTGCCATCCTTTGTAAGTACAGCACCTCACTGCTGAGTGCACCACTGACTTGTTGTTGGGCTGAGCTCAACGCCGTCTGCAACTGCGTATCAAATTGCTGAGTCTGTGCTGCTAAGCGAGACTCAATTTGCATATCAACTTGTTTTTGCTGATTTTGCAATTGAACTAGTTGCTCACGAGTGGTGTTTAATTGTTCACTAAGTTGGCTATTTTGCTGTTGTAGTTGCGCAAGCGCAAGGTAGGTTTTATCGCTGATCTGCTGGCCATGAATAATTAAGCCGGCAGTTGCGGTACCACCAACTAAAGCAACCAATAAAGCCAATACGCCCACTTTACTGATTTTCTGTTTTACAGGTTTATCTTCTACCACGCGTGTTTCGTTTTGCTGATTCTGTTGTTCACTCATTTGGCTACCTTGCTGTGTTTGTTCAGGCATAATAGATTTAAAAATGGCCTCATCACTGGGCCCTGAAGCCACTGTAATATGGGAAGATGCTACCTGATGTTGTAGCATCAAATGATCGGCACTACGCTGACTCACCAAATAAAAATGACATTGATTCAGCCAAGCCAAAAACACTTTATTGGTGGTATTAAATATAGCATCAATTGCCGCGTTACTGGTTATGACTATACCGTCAATCTTAGCTTCTCGCCAGTGGTCTAACCAGATATCTGATTGTGCCAAAACTGGGGTTCGCCTATAAACAAGGCATTGATTTAATACTGCACCATGCGCTTTTAGGGTTTTTGCCAACAATGTGCGCCCCCCCTCGCCTTTCACTATTACAACCTGTTTATCAGCGATGGATTGCAATGGAAGAAGCGCTAACATCCCTTCAGAATCTTGCTGAACGGGCGTTTGGGCCTGACGTGCATAGACTGTATCGATGGCTTTTGCGGTTTGCTCGCCAACAGCAACCAAGGTTGCGGTTGACGGTAATTGAGGTAAGTGTGCAGCTAATCCTTTCACAGCATCTTGCGAGATAAAGATGATCACATCCGCATCATCTATCGGCGACAACTGAGTGTTATCGACCGGCAACATTTCCAGCTTAAGGACGGGTGTTTTTACAATATCAATTTGTTGAGCTATCAGCAGCTCGGCTAGCTGCTCGCCTTTTCCTTCAGGTCGAGTAATTGCGATAGCCATACTAAGCGTCTCTATATACCTCAGCCAAAACCTTATCAGCGCCTTGCGCTAATAATTGTTCAGCTAACGCAATACCGATTTGTTTTGCCTGCTCTACTGGCCCACTCAATTGGGCATGCAAAATTTCACTGCCATCCACCGCGCCCACCAACCCGCGCAAATGCACGGTATCGCCATCAACCTCAGCATATGCGCCAATAGGAACCTGACATCCCCCTTCTAGGCGACGGTTCATGGCACGCTCTGCATTGACGCGAATACGAGTTGTTGTGTGCTCTAACGGTGCGAGTAACGCTTGTACACGCACATCATCGATGCGGCACTCAATTCCAACAGCACCTTGCCCATTCGCTGGTAAAGACATTTCTGGTTCAATATAGGCCGCAATACGCTCTGGCATGGCCAATCGTAACAATCCCGCCGCGGCTAAAATAATGGCATCGTACTGACCATTATCAAGCTTAGCTAAACGCGTATTCACATTACCTCGAAGATCCTTGATTTGTAAATCTGGACGTAATGCGCGAATTTGACACTGGCGGCGTAAGCTAGAGGTACCAACAACAGCACCCTGAGGGAGCTCATCTAATGTTTTGTATGCATTAGACACAAATGCATCTCGTGGGTCTTCACGTTCACAGATTGTATGAAGTGCTAAGCCCTCAGGAAAGTCTACAGGGACATCTTTCATAGAATGCACGGCTATATCTGCGCGACCATCCATCATGGCTTGCTCTAGCTCTTTCACAAATAAGCCTTTGCCACCGATTTTTGCCAAGGGTGTATCTAAAATAATATCGCCTTGCGTAGACATAGGTACTAGTTCAACCGTTAAGCTCGGATGAAAATGCTCTAACCTTGCTTTTACAAACTCAGCTTGCCACATAGCCAAAGCACTTTTTCTGGTTGCAATACGCAGGATATTTGTTTGTTCAGTCATGATTTGCCTTAACTCTGCCCTTATTGAGCATCTGGAATAATACGAAAAGATTTTTGTGCTAATAGTTGCCCTTGCTGGGTAACAACCTCAACACGCCATTGCCCAGTTTGGCTTGGCATAATATTTTTACTTGAGTAAGTACGATACCTCACCGCATTCACGGGCAAGGGAATTTCTGCCATCAACTGGTCTTGATGAAACCATAAGTGATGCACTATTTTGTCTTGCAAATTTTTAATCTCAGTAAAGAAGTAAAGTTTTTCTGAAAACTGAGTACGCTTTAAGTTGTCATTCAAAACGTCAATCGGCTCGCGCTTTTCAATGCCCGTAGTCAATACAGCACGACTCACGACGTTTGTATCTATTTTAGCCCCAAGCGCCACATTAGCAATATGCGCTGATTCTGAAAATACAGTTTCAGTCACCATTGCGGCTATCTCCTGCTCAGCATCCTCTTCATCTGCTCCCTCTACGGTTTCACTCGCCACAGTGCCTGCTTTCTCTGGCGGTAATTCAGGCCCCACTTCACTAACGACTAAAATTGCAGGAGCTCGTGCCACTGACACAGCTGTGATCTCACTGTCTTTGCCTACCACGGCCACTGTCGTACTTGCAAGCGCGTCATCACCTGACACATTCTCATCTGCCAAATGTGCTACAACTGTTCCCGCACTAGGGATGTTATCAGGCGCCTGTAGATGCATTTCATCAGCGTTTACGACATTGGTTAAACCGTAAGTAACGCCCGCCGCAGACAACAACACAACACTCGATACCGCAAAAATACGTCGCCAGTGCCATTGATAACTTACCACTTGAACGGTAGGTGTCGTTTTAGTAACGGCCGTTTTGATGACTATCCGTTGTGTCATTGCTGCTCTTCCTCAATTAAGATAATGTGGCGATTAACCAATTACGGATCGCGGTTAACTCTTCATGGCATACTTGATGGGCCATCGAGTAATCTTGCCAGCTTATGTCGTATCCTTGCCCACGCAGTGTATCGTAAGCCAATCGCCCTAACGACATAGGTACAACTTGATCTTGATTACCATGTGCCATGAAAATATTTAGTTCGGTTTGTACAGCTTCATTGGCTAACTTAGCAGGCGCGCACATATAAGTCGATAACGCCATTACACCAGCAAGTTTAACTGATAATCGCGGCGCAAGATGTAAAGAGATCACCCCACCTTGTGAAAAGCCCGCTAAAATAATTCTGTCAGGGCTAATCCCTTTTGCAATTTCAGCATCAATAAGTTGCTGCACTTTATCAGCCGATTCCCTAACACCATGCTCATCAGCACGGCTTTCTGCATCCATAGATTTAATATCATACCAAGAGCGCATTACCATACCACCATTAATGGTGACCGGTTGTTCTGGTGCATGTGGAAAAACAAACCTAACACCTAACTCATCTGGTAACTTTAATTCCGGTGCAATAGGTAAAAAACCTTCACCCGAATCACCCAAACCATGTAACCAAATAATACTGGCTTTATGCTCGCCACGCGCTGCATATTCTACAAAAGGCAACATTAACTGTGCTTCCATTTAATTTCCGTACCCGCTTGACGCGTTGCAGCATCGCACATAAATTGCCAAAACTCAGCACCAGAGCGGTTATCAATCCACTTGTCATCATGTAGCTCGAAGTGATGGCCATTAAACTTAGTTGCTACCCACACCTGATGTAATGGCGCTTGTTTATTAATGATAATTTTACTCTTATCGGCAAATAAGATCTCTAAAATGCCCGACGCTGACTCATAATCCAAGTCCGCGTCACAATCATCAATTTGATCTTCAATGGTAAACATTAAAGCTTCTGCTAGCTCATGGTACTCGTGATCTGTCATAGCACTTTCCTTTTTCAGCACAATTTATTTACGATGCAGCTAAAATACCTAGTCGCAATAGCTGCTTTTTTTACGAATTCTGTTACTCTGCGATTATAAAGGCACTGACATCATTAATCTAATGAAAGCGATACTCTCTCAATCAAGCATGTTTATTTTAGTCATATTAAGCGTTTTGACCCTAACTGGATGCGGACAAAGTGGCGTGTTATATCTCCCTGAGCACGGTTCAAAGCCTGATCTCAACACCCCAAAAAGCGACGTTAAACCAACGCAGCGCAGCCATAGCGCAGATGTTGAACCAATGATAGAAAAGGAGCGCTAACATGGACTTTTTCCATTATAAAGATCAACAGCTTTTTGCTGAAGAAGTCGCGGTGACGGATATTGCTCAGCAATACGGTACACCCTGTTATATCTATTCTAGAAAAACTTTTGAGCGTCATTACCATGCATTTACCAATGCTGCTGACGGGCATCCACACCTTGTTTGTTATGCGGTAAAAGCGAACTCGAACATTGCCGTCCTCAATGTGCTGGCAAAACTTGGCGCTGGTTTTGATATTGTATCGAAAGGTGAATTGGCAAGAGTCATAGAAGCCGGAGGCGATACCAGTAAAGTGGTTTTTTCTGGGGTCGCTAAAACCTCCGCTGAAATTGAGTTTGCATTGGCACACAATATCAAGTGCTTCAATGTTGAGTCTATTGCCGAGCTCAAACGGATCAGTCATGTCGCACACGGATTAAATAAAACGGCCCGTGTATCTATTCGAGTTAACCCAGATATCGACGCTAAAACGCACCCTTATATATCAACGGGTTTAAAAGAAAATAAATTTGGTATTGATATTAAACAAGCCTTTGATGTCTATCAACTTGCCTACGCACTGCCTGCACTAGATGTGGTCGGTGTCGACTTTCATATTGGTTCACAGTTGACCGAAGTGGAACCATTTCTTGCTGCATTAGATAAAGTTCTTGCGTTGATTGAACACCTTAAATCCGCAGGGATTAACTTACATCACCTAGATATTGGTGGCGGACTAGGTGTGCCCTACGACAGTGAGAAACCACCGCATCCCAGTGCGTATGCGGCTGAAGTAAAAGCAAAGCTGACGAACTACCCGCACCTAGAATTGGTGTTTGAACCAGGGCGTGCCATTGCCGCCAATGCCGGAATTCTAGTCACTCAAGTAGAGTACTTAAAGCCAAGCCAAGAAAAGCATTTTGCCATTGTTGATGCTGGCATGAACGATATGCTGAGACCTTCTCTTTACCAAGCATGGCAAAATATTATTGCTGTTTCACCACGTAACGACGATACACCAACACATAATTACGATGTAGTTGGCCCTGTATGTGAAACAGGTGACTTCTTAGGTAAAGACCGTCCACTTGCCATTCAAGCCGGTGACTTACTGGCCCAGCGAAGTGCAGGTGCATACGGTTTTACAATGAGCTCTAACTATAATTCGCGCCCCCGCGCTGCTGAACTAATGGTAGATGGCGAAAAATGTTATGTGATCAGGCAAAGAGAGACACTACAATCATTGTGGCAAGGTGAGCAATTACTACCATAATTCATATATCGTAATAACAAAAAATCATGGCAAGGTGCCTTAGCAGGAGTAGTTTTAAGACATTATGTTTGTAAATTTTTCAAAAATGCACGGTTTAGGCAATGATTTTGTGGTGATCGATAATGTCACCCAAAACGTGTTCTTGTCTCGTGATCAAATAAAAAAGCTCGCCAACCGACACTTTGGGATCGGGTTTGACCAATTACTCATGGTTGAAGCGCCTTACTCTCCAGAATTAGACTTTCACTATCGAATTTTCAACTCAGATGGCTCTGAGGTTGAGCAATGTGGCAATGGCGCTCGTTGCTTTGCGCGCTTTGTTAGAATGAAAGGTCTTACTAATAAACATAAAATCTCGGTCTCTACCAAATCCGGTAATATCACTTTATATATGGAGAAAGATGGCCAAGTCACGGTCAATATGGGAAATCCGCACTTTGCGCCAAGTAGCATTCCTTTCAAAGCAACAAAACCAGAACTAACCTATATTATGCGCGCCGATGATCGTACTGTATTTTGTGGTGTTGTATCAATGGGTAACCCTCACTGTGTACTGGAAGTGGATGATATTGACACTGCTGACGTATCCATTTTAGGACCTTTATTGGAGCATCATGAACGCTTTCCTGAACGAGCCAATGTTGGTTTTATGCAAATTCTCAACGATGAGCATATTAAATTAAGAGTGTGGGAGCGTGGCGCACAAGAAACCTTAGCCTGTGGCAGTGGTGCATGCGCAGCAGTGGTCGTCGGCATTGCACAAAAAAAGCTTGCCAACTCCGTACGAGTAGACTTACCCGGTGGTAGCTTACAAATACGTTGGCAAGGAGAAGGTCACGCAGTGAAAATGACAGGACCTGCCGAGCACGTATTTGATGGACAAACCGCGTTATAATTCACTTATGAGACAATAATATGAGCAAGCAGCAATTCACGATTGATGAACAAAAAATTTGTGACTATTTGATACGTCACCCTGACTTTTTTACCAATCATCAATATGTATTGCTCGAGCTGGAGTTGTATTCTCAAAGCCAAGGGCTACCAAATCTCGCATTACAGCAGCAGCGTAAGTTACGGGAGCAAAATACTCAGCTAAAAACCCAACTTGCGACAACAGCTCGACTCGCCCTTGAAAATGAACGCGTATTTCGTCTATTTAGTGAATGTCAGCGACAATTATGGCGATGCCATAGCTTTTCCGACCTCGCGACGCAGCTCGCTGATACTTTATGTCAGAACCCCAAAGTCATAGCGTGTGAATTGCTGCCCTACACAGACCCATTACATACCATTGTCGAGACTCGATTAACGCGGCAAAATTGTTACCTTGGTCGATTATCACAACAGGAACACAACTTAATTTGGCTTAAAGACAATCAACTACAAGCTCGCTCTGTTGCGTTGTATTTAATTGGTAGTGTTCAACACCCTGAGGCTATTTTAGCCTTCGCCAGTGATGATGTAACACACTTCAATTCAGACAACGATAACTTATTCATCAAGGAGTTTATTGCCTCTCTTGAACTGCGCTTGAGTGACTTGGCCTAGTCACATGCCGGCAACCAATACCGTGCTTAGCCAAGCTTGGCTTTCACCCGTCAACGATTTTATGGCATATCTAAAGCATGAACGGCAATATTCTCCACATACATTAACCCAATATAGCACCCAGCTCCGCCAAGCTGCCCAGTACTTTCAAAGCAGCAGCAACGGCTGGCTACATGTATTACCCGAACAAATCCGCCGCTACAGCATGCATTTACGCGCTAAACAATACAACCCTCGCACAATAAACCTTAAATTAAGCTGTATTCGAAGTCTGTATAAGTTTTTAAAAGTAAAACATATACAAGAAGCAACAATCGCCAACCCAGGTGAAGGGATCAAAGGCCCCAAGTTTCAGCGCCCATTACCAAAAAACCTTGATGTTGACCAAATGGGTCAATTACTGAACATAGTTGCCGAAGATGCATTAGCATTGCGAGATAAAGCAATGATGGAATTAATGTATTCAAGTGGTTTACGTATCAGCGAATTGGTCAATGTCAACATAGGCGACATTCGTGAAGGTGAGATTCGTGTCTTAGGTAAAGGCAATAAGGAACGTGTGATCCCTGTTGGCACAAAAGCACTCGATGCATTAACAGCGTGGTTGACTGTGCGTTCTATTATGGCGCATGAAGAGGAACTCGCCGTATTTGTCAGCAAGCGTAAACAGCGTATATCTATTCGCCATGTGAGAGAAAGAATGAAAGAATGGGGCATTAAACAAGGGATCAGCACACCCGTTCATCCCCATAAGTTACGTCATTCATTTGCCAGTCATCTACTTGAATCTAGTGGTGATTTACGTGCTGTGCAAGAAATGCTCGGCCATACCAGCTTATCTGCCACCCAAGTATATACCCATGTTGATTTTCAGCATCTCGCTAAGGTTTATGATAAAGCCCACCCTAGATCGAAAAAACAAAATAACGATCCGAAATGACAGACTTTTAGTATAATAACACCATCTCCTCATTCGAAATAAGTAACAATGCGATTTAATAAAGCCATAGATAGCATCAGTGTTCTCAGCTTTGATCTAGACGATACGCTATACAATAACCACCCGGTCATCAAAGCAGCAGTCCAAGCACAGCTAGACTATTTAAATCAAATAACACAATGGTCTCAACAAGGCCCTAATTACTGGTCACACTGTCGCAATCAAACCGTTAAACAAACTCCCTCCCTTGCCAATGATGTAACACGGTGGCGTAAGGTTGCATTGCAATATGGCATGTCTAAACTACCATTGACCGAGGAGCAAGCTCACCATTATGCATCATGTGCCTATCAAGCATTTAGTGATGCCAGAAGTAACATCACCGTTCAGCAATCTGTGCTCGACTTACTGGGTGCATTACGCACGAAGTTTCGCCTAATAGCAATCACCAATGGTAATGTTGAAATTAACAAATTTAATTTGCGTAATGAATTTGAACTCGTCTTAAAAGCCGGTCCTGACGGCGCGGCAAAACCCCATAGTGAACTATTTGACAAAGCCGCCGTCGTTTTAAATGTGAAAAAATCGGAGATTTTACATATTGGTGATAGCTTAGACAGTGATGTACAAGGTGCCAACTTGGCTGGCTGTAATAGCCTCTGGTTGAATAACCAACAGTTTAAGTACAAATACCTCGGCCTTTCTCACATCGAGATTAATAATATTAATGATTTATATCAATTAGTTAATACATCACCTTCTAAATAGAAATAACGCCTTTAGTTGCATTAACTGTGTGTTTAACGTACTAATAGTTCCAGACAATTACAATTATTATAATGGAACTCAGCCTATGTCATCACAGGATACGGGGTTTTTCGGTCACCCAAAAGGCCTCTCTACACTCTTTTTTACTGAGATGTGGGAGCGCATGAGCTACTATGGCATGCGTGCGCTCTTAGTCTTATTTATGACCGCCAGCCTTCAAGAACAAGGCCTCGGTTTCACCGTTGCTTCTGCCGCTGCCATCTATGGCCTATACACTGGCGCCGTCTATTTTTTAGGCTTGCCCGGAGGTTGGATAGCAGACCGCTTACTCGGCGGTCAAAAAACAGTATGGTATGGTGGCCTCATTATCATGATCGGCCACATAATTTTAGCGGTCCCCTCCACACATTCCTTTTTTATAGGCCTCATTTTTGTCGCACTGGGTACCGGCTTATTGAAACCGAATATCAGTGCCATGGTTGGTCAGTTGTATCATAGTGATGATGAGCGCAGAGACAGTGGCTATGCCATATATTACATGGGTATTAATTTAGGGTCTGTCATTGGCTACTACGTGTGTGGTTATTTTATGGAGCATGTCGGGTGGCATTATGCATTTGGTGCAGCTGCGGTCGGTATGGCAATTGGTTTAATTCAATATCAACGAACGCTCAGCAATATCGCAAGTGTGGGGGAAAAACCCACCAGCCCGCTCGAACCAAAGCAAGCTAAGCAAGCTTGGTCAGTAATAACGCTTGTGCTGATCGGTATAGCCATAGTGACGACTTTCACATACTCTGGTGTCATTGTCATAAATCCGGTGATCGTAGCGCAATATGTTGCCGTCGTATTTACCTTAGTCTTTTTTATTTACTTCGGTCTTATTTACTACAAAGGTGATTTGAATGAAGATGAACAAAAGAAGATGTGGGCTCTCCTTTTAGTTTGCATTGCTTCCGCTTGCTTCTGGTCTGGTTTTGAACAAGCTGGGTCATCGCTAAACCTATTTGCGCGTGATTATACGGATCGTATGATTGGTACATTTTCAATCCCCACTGCCTGGTTTCAATCTGCAAATGCGTTATTTATTATTATTCTATCTCCGTTCTTTGCAGCTCTATGGATAAATCTCTCAAAACGCATGATTTCCCCTTCGTATAACTTGAAATGTGCAATTGGTCTTGTGATCATGGCAAGTGGGTTTTTAGTTATGTTTATGGCGTCACAATATGCTGCTCAAGGCCTAAAAGTGGCACCATATTGGTTAATCACGACGTATTTTCTTCATACTGTTGGTGAGTTATGCTTAAGTCCAGTCGCACTTAGCGCAATCAGTAAACTCTCACCCAAGCGATTTGCAGGCCAAATGATGGGGGTATTCGTACTCACCTACTCCATTGGTAATATTATTTCTGGGTTACTTGCCGGGCACTTTGATCCAAATAATGTGCAAGAGATGCCAAACCTTTACTTACAAATCAGTCTCTTCTGTATTGGTGTAGGGATCATCATTGCATTAGTCAGCATTAAGTCTCGCGTATGGGAAGGGCAGTCACAACCTTCTTAAAGTTCAAATCAAAGGCGAGGTGCATGCCTCGCCCTTTATATTTAAAGCTTTATGGGTATCAGGGTACCCGCCACAACCGTATCATTATCAAGTACAAAATGACCCTCCCAGAGATTGTTACTCCATTCAATCACATCTAAATTCGCTTCACCCAACTCATTTGCGGGTAATTGGTTCACAGAGTCACCTTGAGACACTGTCCCAAACTGCCATGGTTTTAAACTCTGTAATAACCGGCTACCTCCTTTCAATTCCATATTCGTACTTGTTAAAGGATCTAATAATTCAATTGATGTCACAGTGCCATAGTAGTTCATCTCAATTTTTTGATGGCACCCAGTCAATAAAGCACGCTTGCCACTCATCCCAAATAATTGGACTAACGACTTATCTAAGTCAGGGGCTCTCTGCAAGAGTGCCGCTGCGTCTGGACAAGGTAAAGCATCAAACTTCCCCGTGAGTAAAGAGGTATCTCCAACACTCAAGCCGACCAATTTATCGACGACAGCTTCATCTGACGTCTTTACTTTAACTATTTGCACATTTTTATACGCGCCTTTTAAGGCTTTAACGCGTGCAGTGGTTAGTTCTTCTCCACTTGAGAAGGCATCTCCCGTCGTCGGATCATATACCCGAATCCCCTCATTAAAGAATTCCAAATGATTACGCAAAGAAATGGGCAGTAAAGATTCATTGTATTGATAGCCCACGAATTTGTGATCCGAAAAAAACAACGCATTGTCTCGACCAATGAACGCAATATATGCGCCATCAGATAGCGGCCAAAGCAGACTAAAGCGCCCTAAATCCCTTTCAACGGACTGCATCGATTCACCTAACTTAATACCAAATATCGCATTGTCTGAAATCAAGTTTGATTCTAATTTCAATGGTGCCGTTTTGATCACTTCCTTATTCACTGAAATTGCATATCCAAGATTTACTTTCTGCTTTAAATGCATAATATTATTGCTGAATAAATCTAAAGAGGTTGTGTTTACTCGAGGAATATCCTTAGCACAAGAGGACACGGGAAGAAATTCAGCTTTGGCAACAAGCGCATCTTTAGTATGACTTTTAAACCTCATCGATTTAATCATCATTGATGTATTATATTGTGCCAATGCCTTTGTTGCTTTTTCAAATAACCGTTGCTTTACATGCGCAATCTGCTCGAATTCGGTTTCTTTGTTTTTTGTGAAATGCATCGCGGAAAGTGATATCGTTTTTGAGCTAAATGTCACTTCGCATTCACTTCCTTTAGGGTAGATATCATGGGCAATTGTTACAGTGGATAAAGCACTCATGCCGACGCACAGAGCCACTGGTAGTTTTTTTATTATCATAAACAAAATCCTTTCATTATAGTTATTATCTAGTGAGTCCTTTACTGATAATATACCGTAAATCTCAATTTTAAGAGGGTGTATATGAATAAAGTAGCAATAACAGGTGCAACTGGCTTAATGGGTCGTTCATTAATGACCATTTTAGGGGCTTCTTTTAATACTCAAGGTATTGGCTTTAACCGCGCTAGCGGTAATATTCACAAACTCGATTTAAACGATGAAGCAGCAATAACTGCGTTTCTTGATGAACATCAACCAGATGCGCTCATTCATGCTGCTGCCGAGCGCAGGCCTGATATTTGTGAGCAGGCGCCAGAACAAGCTCTAGCGCTCAATGTCAAAGTCACTGAATTTCTCGCACAGCAATGTAAAAAAAGAAATATACGGCTATTATTTATTAGCACAGACTATGTGTTCGATGGTGACAATGCACCTTACGACGAGTTTTCAAAAACGAACCCTCTTAATTTTTATGGACAAAGCAAGCAGCGTGCCGAACAAGCTGTACTCGCAACTTGTGGCCAACATACGATTATTCGTGTGCCTGTCTTGTATGGAGATGTAACACATTTAGCTGAATCAGCGGTCACCGTTATCGCCGAACAAGTCAATCCACTCAAACACTCAAAACACGATAATTGGGCAGTTCGCTACCCAACCCATGTAGAGGATATTGCTTGTACCATTAGAGATTTACTCAAACACCCTCAGCATCTGGGCGGTATTTTTCACATTTCCAATCATCAAGCCCTCAGTAAATATGAGATGGCGTGCATCATTGCTGAGGTTCTAGGCTACTCGAAAACGCTACTTGAGCCTCAGTCTAAACCTGAGCACACGGCACAAAGACCCTATAACTGCGCCCTTAAAGACACTCGACTTAGTAAACTCAATATCCAACATCAAAGAGATTTCAGCAAAGCCATCGCACAGGTACTTAACAGCAATCGTTGAACGTGCGCATCGAAATACAGTATAGTGGTTCAATAAGCGCCACTATACGACACAGAAGTATCATGCACGCACGATTGAAATACGTTGCCATCAGCACATTTGCTGTTGGTTTAACTGCATGCCAAACTCTACCAATTAAAACGATTGATAATCCTAATTTTAATAAAAATAGTCTCGGAGAGTTTAGCAATCAATATCCAAGTCCATTTGAAGGGCATGGCCCCCACCATCCTTATGACAACATTGAGTTTCTTGAACTCCATGAAATTGAAAAAGTAGCACCTAATTTTATTAATATCGGGTCATTCACCGGCTTACGTAAAGATACCGGCTTCAATTATCAGGATCTGGTATACCCAACACCACGTATCAATGAAACTGCGCGTCAGACATTAACCTGGTTAGGCCATGCAAGCTTTCTCGTGCAACAACGCCATACCGACGCCTTTTTAACCGATCCTGTTTTTGGTGAATTTGACGGTTTTGTCGGCTGGTTAGCACGGCGTATCAACGATGATATGGCAAGGCTGGGACCTGCACCGGTAAAAACAGCTCAGTTGCAATTTGTAGATGGTGTCGTCATTTCTCATAATCATTATGATCACTTAAGTGAACAAACGTTAAACCAGTTGGCCACAGATACACAGCTACTTCTTCCTTTAGCCGTCACAGACAATGTTGATTACAAGCAAGGCCCTATTACAGAGATGAATTGGTACACACAGACGTCTGTCGGTAACACGGATATTCATTTTTTACCTGCCCACCATTTTTCTCGACGAGGTTTAACCGACTGGAATAAAACACTGTGGGGATCCTGGTTATTTGATGACGGTGAGCATACTGTCTTTTTTGCCGGCGATACGGGTTACAGTCAAATTTATAAAGATATAAAAGCCCAATTTAACGGCTTTGATGTTTGCTTAATGCCCATAGTGGCATATGACCACAATTATCGTAGTATTCATTTGGCACCCGAAGACGCTGTCAAAGCTGCACAAGATCTTGCTTGTAAAGTCTTTATTCCGTGGGGTTACGGGACGTGGTTATTAGGCTATGAACATGTCAATGAACCACTACGTCGCCTGCAAAAGGCATTCGACGATATAAAACCAGAAATGACGTTAAAAATACTGAAAATTGGGGAAAGTGTTCGTTATAGCGAGCTGCTTAACTAGCACCTAGTTTTAAACTGTGCCTCACAGTTAATGGGGCACAAACCAACGACAGCATTGTTTTATCAACCAATTTGGCAATGGATACTTTTTACATACCACGTTTAAGTAGTCATGCCATG
Source organism: Pseudoalteromonas sp. MMG005 (assembly GCF_018101015.1). Taxonomy (NCBI): domain Bacteria; kingdom Pseudomonadati; phylum Pseudomonadota; class Gammaproteobacteria; order Alteromonadales; family Pseudoalteromonadaceae; genus Pseudoalteromonas; species Pseudoalteromonas sp. MMG005. The sequence goes on from NZ_JAGJEK010000028.1 coordinate 36,390, forward strand.
CGTGTGCTTTTAGCGCTTCCATTTTATCTCTAGGCAAAATATTATCATAAAGCGTCGCGAAATCTTTTAAGAACTGAACATCACGGCGTCGGCTATTTTTTGCATAGCCCTTACCAGCATAATGGATAAAGTCAGCCTCTAAATAGCCCTCTTTACCAAACATATCCATGCGATTATAAGTCGTGGCTAACTCTTTATGTTTCAGAGCATTTTTAAATATTTGATAATTAAAAAACGTCTGTTCATAGAAACGAATATGATTACACACTGATTGCAATCCAGCTAAATCAGCATAATCGAATAGTTTGCATCCTTGTGATGCTAACACGACCCCCACATTATAATAAATGACGTCCTCACACTGCATTGGCCAATTTAAACGACCCAACTTATTTTCGATCAACTGACGTTCACATTGACGATCACATATAGCACCTTCATTAAGCATATATACCACCATAGGATCCGTGTATTGTTTAAATATATTCTGAGCACTTGGTGAAATTAAAATATCGGCGTCTAAATATAATACTCTGTCATACTCCTTGAGTAACTCGCCGATTCGCAGCTTTTCAGCCCAAGCCGGATTTGCACCATAGTGAGGGTCACGAATATTAATTGGGTAATGTAGCTCGTCGGAAACAATCAAATCAGCTCCAACTTTGTCAGCATAATGCTTAAAACTTAAGATTGCAGCTTGATACATTGGGTTATCGCCAATCGCGAGCGTAAATATCACTTTTTTCACAAAAATCCAGTTTTGTTATCAAAGAATTGCTTAATAATCCTTCATATCAATAAGTTAAACAACCCTACATTACAAATTCATACATTTTTTGCTCACGACTAACTCAATTCAATTTGATCCACTCTCAGGTATAATATAGCCGTTATCACACTGCATTAAATACAACTAAGGAACCATCATGCCTGAACCAATACGCTTAGCTAAATTTTTAGGCCATGCAGGAGAAGTCACCGTCAATGATTAATCAGCGAATCATATCGATCACATAACAATTAATGACGTTATATTAGTTAATGGACAAATAGTTGGGCCATTACCAGAACACACCTATATGCATTTCACAAACCGGTAGGTATCAATTGTAAGCTGAATACTAAAAATCCCAGTAACCTCGTACATAATATACCATCACATCCAAGGTGTTTATCCAATCGGTCAACTCGATAAAGAGTCTCACGAATTAATTTTGCTCGCCAATAATGGTGAATTACACAACAATACCTTTCACCCAGACAGTCATCAAGAAAAGGAATATATCGTAAAATTAAATAAGAAAAACTACATCCGAATTTTTTATAGCTATGGGTGGTGGTCTACCAATTAGAGGGCAGATAACACTATCCTGCGTTATTGAACCCATAGATTGCGTTAAATTTAAAGTAATTTAAAAACAAAGTCTTAATAGATACAAAAGACAAATGTGCCAATTTTAAGGATACCGAGTTATCGACTGATACAGGGTCAGAATTGCAAGCTACAAAATAAAAAAACCAGCCCAAAATGAATACGGTATTCTAGAGAAAAAGATATCTTGACATTTATATTTAAATGTAAAAACATATGTCCCGCAACCAAGTTGCAATAAAAAACACACTTAGTTAACAAAAGGATATGGTTATGAAACTAAAGGTAATGGCCCTTCTTACAGCAATGTGCATGGGCTCAGCTGTTGCTGATAATGATAGTAGTACAAGCCAAATTGCCGCCAGTGGAGCTGGCGTAAATTACGACTTCAGGTTAGGGTTACAAGCATTAGATAATCGCGGTTATGACCCTGGTCGAGTAGAGTATACAAAATTTCTTTCTTCAGGCGGAAATAATCAGTCAAATTGGGCCGTTGATAGAGATGCCTATGACCCTGATGCATTAAAAATTCATTTATCCATTTTGCGCAATGTACCTACTAACACAGATTTTCGTATTGCTATCCAATCAGCTGATCGTGGCGGCCGCGGAGATTTCGGTTATTGGCAATATACACCTTGGGCAAGTGAAGGAGGTGGTTGGTCTGGGCTAGCATTTGATACAGATCAACACGACCCTGATGCATTTAGAATTCGTATAGAGACAAGAAGTTGGCAAGCGCCAACTTCCTTACAAGACTTTAGAATTGGCCTGAGAGTAGCCGATCACAAAGGTCGTGAAATTGGTGAATCTACATTCACTCCATGGGCATCATATGGTGGTGGCTGGACCGGATTAGCTGTTGATAATGACGCATATGACTTTGACGGCTTCGAAGTCAATTTAGAAGTTAGAAAATACTAATAAACTACTAACATATAACAAAAGCCCTGAATTTTCATTTTTTGGGGCTTTTACTCTACTCATATTATACACATCAAATGATACTTGGTCTTTATAACGACAAATGCAATCTAAGAGAAGAGATTACACTTGTAATTATTGAATTATCTAAGGCCGAACTCTCGGTTGTAGCAGTACTTTGGCAAGGTTACCCCGCTAAGGCCAGTGACATTATTAAGCGTTTAAGCGACGACACACAATGGCCTGAAAAGCCTATTAAAACTCTGGTTAGTCGGCTGATTAAAAAGCAAACTGTTACTTTGAAAAACAAGGCCGAGGGTACATCTGCACGCCCACCATTGAACGTAATGATTATACCCAAAAAGAAAGCCGAAGCTTTATCCAACGGGTGTTTCAAGACCGTATCGCGCCTTTAGTCAGTAGATTTGCCCACCCGCTGTCACAAACCGATATTGATGAGCTAAAAATGATGCGATCACGCAATATCAATTAAGACCTGGCCATATCAAATCTTTTATACAGCCATGCTCTGAAATTTTTAATTTTTTAAAAAATAAATTCAAGTTAGTTTGTGAAGTCAGGGTGTTGCTTTTTGATGCTTTCATATAATGACAAAAAGTTATACCAACCAGTCCGCTCTCTCCCAATATGCTTATATGTTTGCTTAGCGATACTCTCCTCTATCAGCCTTGGAGAACCAGCTGCTTCCGCCATAAGCTGAACCTGACAAGCTCGCTCCATTGCGATGTACCACCAACTAGCAGATTCAACACTTCTCCCTACAGTAAGTAATCCATGATTTTGTAAAATCATTTCTTTATTGCGAGCCAAAGCTTCTACAATCAGCTCTCCCTCTGACTTATCAAGCACCACGCCACCAAACTGCTCTAGTACGACATAGTCATTAAAGAAAGCACACGCGTCTTGGGTAATTGGTAACAACTGTTTCCCCAAAGTCGAAAAAGTTTTACCGTAAGTACAATGTGCATGGGCAGCTGCTACAACATCTTTCCTCGCAGCGTGAATATGGGCATGGATTGTAAAAGCAGCCCCATTGAGCAAGCCATCACCCTCAACAACTTGCCCATCGTGATTGACCAGTAATAAATCAGATACCGTAATTTGATCAAAACTCTTGCCCAATGGGTTAACCCAAAAATGATCAAGGTATTTTGGATCTCTTACCGTGATATGCCCCGCAACCCCTTCATCAAAGCCTTACTTTGCAAATAATCTAAACGCAGCCGCTAACTTAACTTTTCTATCCGCTCTGATCCCTTCGACCGATGTGTCATACTTTATGAAAGGTTTATCTTTCGAATTTAAAACCAGCGCATTGTTATCTATTAATGTCATATTAAATTCCTGCTGAATGACTACTACCGTTAATTCACTTCTTGGCACATAACACAACTTATACAGCCAGTGTCCGAAGGCAATGATAGTTTAGCTGAGCCTCCTACGATAGCTGCAGTTGAGTACGGCTGCTCTTGTAATCTTTTAGTACTTAATTTTTTTAATATGCGTTTCTTCTTTTTTATGATCATCTTTGCCATTTGATTTTTATAGTTTTATTTATATCGCAATTTCATTTATGGTACGACTAGGCAAGAAGTTAAAGCTTCTAATTGTAATTTGATTGTGATTATTCTCGCTCGTACACAATGTCACGGCCAAACGATGCTGCGGTGAAATAGGCTAAAGCCAACTCGCATATTCACTCTCAACCACCATAGATTGAACACCTGCGGCGCTAAAGCTTGCACTGGCATTACTTTGGCCAAATGAGACGTTATTTAACTTAGTGGTAAGCCCTTGGCCCGTTACTTTGATCAGCGACTCTTTCAAAATCCAACGGTCAAAGAAATAGGCTTCTTTAGCCGCTTCAGGCAAGCTTTCAAACTCTCTCTTTTCATCCTCTGAAAAGACAGGGTGACCAAGGCGTATTAAATTTCGCTTAAACCTAATTCGCTCAACATCGAGCCCTATTGGGTTCTTTTTACTTAATGCGCACGCTAACACGTTATCGCTATGAGAAAGATTAAACTCCAGTGATAAACCTTGATTGACCAATTGTGGCTTCCCATGCAAACCCCGCTCAAATTGAATCGCTTGTGGCGCTAACCCTGTGTACTTCGCAAGTACTGATCTTAAGAATGCGCGAGATACAACTTTGACTAACTTCTCTGACGGCCTTCTTATTAATGCAATCGCTTCTAAACCCGACTCCGTTAACATAGCCTCTAACTCACCGATGGCGTGATTTTCCTGAAATAAGCTCACAGAGGTTTGCCAAATATCTATTTGATTTTCATCTAGGCTTAATAGCATTTACTACCTCCTTACTCAGTTAGTAAGCGATCCAAATCACTTCGTATCAAGATTTGAGGGTTAAACAACCTATCTGGTACAGAAATCAGTTCGATTAAATCATATTCAATCACTGTTTTATGCCCTTTGCGCATTTCATCGTGCAATGCCATTGCCGTCACCTTTTGTTTGCCATTACGTTCACCTTGCTCAAATTGAGCCGTCTTGGCATGCATGCCTGAACGCAAATACAATTCAGCCTCTTCAGGAAAGTAATTATCTTTGCGTACATTAAGTATAATTTTTTGATAGCTGAGCTTAGGTGATATGGCATGAAGCTCAAACTGCCACAATGAATCCATATCCGTTGTTTGCTTGACGGTATAATCTTCACTCCAGCTGAGCGTAGCAATGTCGCCAAGGGATGCTTCCCCCAACAACTTTTGCATTGGCGTGATTCGGATCGGGCGACGGCTTTTAGGCATGAACATCCAATAATCACTGCCTTTCATCAGTACTTTTTGGCCTTTTTCAGAATCAGACTTAAACACAACCAGTGAGCGCTTTGCTGAAGTTGAATAAACGTCATATTGCTTTGAATTTCGCAACTCATCTTGCTTATATGCACGGACCGTCGCTGAAACTTTAACAGTGTTTGATTCGCTCCTATAGGCATCGACCGCTTTAAGTACCTGCAAAGGGTTTACATCAGCCTGAGCTATCGCCCCCCATGAGCAGCTGCTCACCAAACATATCGATAGCATAAGCATATTATTAATTATCTTTTTATACATGGCTAAGCGCCTCCGTAATTGATTTTGAACTTCCCTTATATGCAGCCCTGAATGCCGCTAGTACGCATACAACCACCATCACGCTCATCACCGAAAGTGCTATTTCCCAAGAAAAAGTTATCGTTAGTGGATAGCCTTGATTACTACCTGGCGGTGGTGGCATTTCTAGACCTAGATATACCAAGCCCCATGACACAATGATTGAAATGACAATACCTATGACCGCGCCTAAAAAGCCTATAATGCTTGATTCCAGAATAAAATTACGAATGATCTCCCATTGATAAGACCCCATTGCTGCAACAGTCCCTATTTCTCGTGTTCTTTCTGTAACGGTCATTGCCATAGTATTCGATATTGAAAAGAAAACTAATAACACCATAATACCGCCTAACAATCCGAATATACGGTTATATAAAGCCTTAACTGACTGATAATAAAACGCCTTTTCCCACCAAGGTACAAATAGTAGTGACTGGTCACGAGATTGATACTGTGCCACTTTTCGTTGTGTTGCGTTGAGGTCAAAAAGATACACCGACAGCGAACTCACTTTATCGGTATATAGTAGTGATTGCGCATCAGATAACTTGACGTATAACTGTCGCTTATCCAAGTCAGGTACACCTGTGGTATAAATACCACGAACCACAAAATCAAGTGCGTTAAGCGCCCCATCGGTGGTGGTTGACATAAGTGTCACATAGTCCCCAACCTTTACTTTTAAACTTCGGGCCAAATCCTTTCCTAACACAATTTGCGCTTGAGTCTCATCTCCAAAATCAGATAATGCTTGCCCCGTGAGCATGCTCAAGAATGGGCCTTTTACCATAAACTCTTCAGATTCTACACCTAAGCCAATGAATATCGAGCTCTTTTCACCATTGGAAATAAGTCCATTAAAGTTGATTCTTGGTAAAATACTTTTAATTTCTTCATCTTCAGCCAATTGGCTGCGCAGCACTTGCGTATCAGACAACCCATACTCTAGTGGCGTACCTTCCTCTTCTTCAAAAAATTTGGCATGTGTAATAATGAAGTTACCTTCATCCCTCGCTGCTTTCTCTGCGAGAGACTCATACGTAAACAATGCAAATCCGCTGGTCGTTAATATTGCTGCAACCGCAACCGCTGAAACTAGTATGGTAAAGAGCGAGCGCCGCCCATTTCTAAACACATTTAAAAATGCAAAAATAATCCAACGCATTAGCTTGCCCTCCTTGTATCTAATTGAGGTTGCACCTCTTGCAGCATGCCATCGGCAAGATCCAATACTCGATGACAACGATCTGTCATACGATGATCATGTGTGGCAACAATAAATGTACTCCCCATGTCATTACCTAAATCTCTCATAAGATCAATCACCATATTTGCTGTCGACGTATCTAAGTTTGCTGTTGGTTCATCCGCAATAACGATTTCGGGTCGTTTGACCAAAGCCCTCGCGATGGCAACTCGTTGTTGCTGACCCCCAGAGAGTTGATCTGGCCGTTTCGAAATATGATCTTTTAAGCCAACCTGATGCGCAATTTCAATTACCTGATCCATACGTTGACGCTTATTCATATCTAGCATGAGTAATGGATATTCAATATTTTCAAGTACCGACATCACAGGGATTAAGTTATATCTTTGAAAGATAAAACCTAATTTTTCACGGCGAATTTGGGTTAAGTCATTTTTATTCTTTGGAATGGGCGTATTGTTTAACCAGATGTTACCTTCATATTGATCATCGAGTAGACCACAAATATTCAACAACGTTGACTTTCCGCTGCCCGAAGGCCCACACAGTGCCACAGTTTCACCCTTGCGAATATTTGCCGACACACCTTTTAAAGCTGTAACGGTCACATCCCCCGTTGTATACGATTTTTTTATATTGTTAAAACTAAGCATGTTAATCCTTTATACCTGCTGTTGATTGACCTGCGACACTTTGAGCCAATGCCATAAATTGTTCAGCCCCTTTTGCATCGTCCAACTTTTTAGCCGCAATCGAAGCACAGCGGTAGGCTGACGCTTGTAAAGTGGACTCTAAGCTGCCAAATTGCGATTTTTGCTCCATGACTTGGTTGAGCAGGTAACGTCCATGTTCAGCCCGATTCATCATTTTTGGTAACTGAGAAAAAGTACAACCGGCCGTTACATTCACTCTTGCTTGCTGAAGGTACGGTAAATCTTTTGCTTGCTTAATCGCTTTACTCAACTTAGCAATGCCTTTTTCTGCAAATTTCATTTTTTGCCAAGGCTTATTGGTATATCTCGCTTGCGTTGTTTCAGAACTGCCTAATAAGGCCAATACCACAGGGTTAGGTGACGTTTCATTAATCTTTGACAGGGCATTGAATGCTGCCTGGTTCTTCTCTTGGTCTCCTGACAGCCCTTGCTGATATGCGCTCAATACCTCCGTAGGTATTGATGACGCAAAAGTAGACGCTGAGCCTATCAGTGAAAGTCCCGAAAAAAGTAATGTGATTATTGATTGCTTAGTCATATGAGTCATCCGTTGTTATAATATTGATGTATACATATTAAGGCGTGAAACAACACTGTGGGTAAGGAGGTGACAGTCGGTAGTTTATGAGTGATAAATGGTAAATATCGAGGATAAAGTGTAAGAACAATAACACCATAGTTATGACAAGATAGATATTAGAAGAGGAAGTTAAGCTAAGATACTGGGTTGATTAACGCACTCAATGTTCAACGCCCCCTTTTTCCATACATGATTTATGTGCGATTATCCGACATACAACACAAACCAGAGGCAGTAAAAAAACACCGGCTGGCATATCATCGGTCATCACATTGTCAGACTTTAAGCTATTGATATTGGGAGGCCTGGGAGATCCCCTAAATACGTACAATACAATCCCATATAATTAGAGAATAAATCTGGTATTTAGACTGCGCTAACTGACTACCTGTTGTGTTTAGGTAGCCAAAGGAAAAACCCATTTTCAATTACATTTGCTTGAACAAGCTTTGATATTTTCTACTTACTAACAGCTGTTCAGCAGTATTTTTAAGGTCGATATAAACATGGCCCAATTCATCCTTAACAACGCGCTGAATTCTATCTACTTTAACAATACAGTTGCGATGGATTCGCCAAAAAACATCAGGGTTGAGCTCATTCTCTAATGCTAAAATAGAGGTTTTTATCAAAAACTTTTCCTCCTCTACACTGACTTCCGTGTATTTATTATCCGCGATGAAATAATCAACGTCACTTACGTCAATAAGGTGCAGTTCATTGTTTTTACTTGCTTTAATCCATTTTAAATGTTCATTCTTTGGCGCTGGCTTAGTCGCTTCTACCAATTCTTCGAATAGTTCACTCAATTGCAATTTTTGACTCGGTGACGAAGATTGACTGCTAAGCATCTTCTGCACTCTAGCAACCGTTTTTTCTAACCGCTCTTCTTCTATCGGTTTAAGTAAATAATCTATTGCCTGATTCTCAAAAGCATCTACGGCATATTCATCGTACGCTGTCACGAATACCACATAGGGCGGATCATCGTATTCACACAATGCCTTAGAAACCTCCAGCCCATTGATAGTTGGCATATTAATATCTAAAAACACCACATCAGGTGAAAACTCATCGATAAGAGCGAGCGCTTCTTCCCCATCCGAAGCTTGCCCGACAATATCAACATCTGGCCACACAGTTTCCAGCATCAACTTTAAATGTGCTTTTAGTAAAGGTTCATCATCTGCGATAACAACTTTAGTGTGTTGAGACATCAATCGGGACCTCTAAAGTAACTGTTACAAAGCCAGCTTGACTCGCATCATAGTTAAGCTGAGCTTTATCTCCATATAATTGTTCAAGTCGGTCTCGTACATTTGTCAATCCAACTTGAGTGCCTGTGCGCTTGCTGCCAACCTCATTACAATGGTTACTCAAAGTAACAATCATCATATGTTGATCTCGTGTCACCGAGAGCTTTAGCGTGCCCCCTGTTTTTATTTGCTCAATCCCATGTATTACCGCATTTTCGATAAGTGGTTGCAGTAACATAGGTGGAAAAAGAATATTGTCGGTAATTTTATCGGTGACATCATATTCAACGTTGAGACGGTCACCGAGTCTTATTTTTTGTATTGCTAAATAAGCTTTGTTAAATCGAAGTTCGTGACCGATCGTTAACCACTCTGTTCTTGTTCTATCTAAACTTTGTCTTAACAATGCAGTTAAAGCCAGCAACATTTTGCTTGCTTGCTTAGCATCAACTGCAATTAATGCCTGAATATTCGCCAGGGTATTAAATAAAAAGTGCGGCTCAATCTGGGACTGTAAAAGCCGTAACTGAGTTTCTAATAGCAGCTTATCTTTTTGGGCTTGCTCTAATTCAATTCGATATAAAGAACGTTTTAACAATAAGGTTTGTTCGCTGCGATAGTAAATAAAACTTACCACCACCATGATAAATCCACCAACTAAAAAAATACCTAAATACTGTTGTAAGTCATCAACATAACCTCCTGAGCTTTTTACAACTTTAAGAAGTAGCGGTGTCAGACCCCACACCAGAAATGACAATATCACAGCAAAGAAATACTGTAAGGCTAACCCCATATTTGGATAATGCGTACCGAGCCAATAACGCGAAAAGCGAATAGTAAATCCGACTCCTAGTGATATTAAAACAGATATAATTGCATACTTGGCCCAGCCAATTGCATAAATTGACAGCCCAAGTACCACACAAATTATGGCTAACTTTAGATTCTTGAATCCATTTTTTTCAAAGTCAGTTTGCGGTGTTGCTGATTGCATTTTATAAATTGATTTCCATCGTAAAATACCACGTTCGCTCATAGCTCAATTGTTCATAAATTGTTTCGGCACCGCCAGTATACTGCCTTATTCCCATACACAATTGGTTAGCAGTCACACCACCATAACATAACCCACCAGCAATTAACACACTGTTATCATTAGGGTTTGTGAGTAATGTAAGTGAGGATGACCACTGAGTACTGGAGGTCCGTATATGCACCATTGCATTATCTTGAAATAAACTCTGAGTCGCAAAATGAGAGCGCAACATCTGCAACTGATGTTGATCTGATGTTGACTGTGATAGGTTTATTACATCACGCCACTGCCTATCACTGGGTGCTCGTCCATCATGCCAGTATTCCGCAATCACGGTAATACCCGATTGAAAACTATAATTCACGCCAAGCAATGCTTGAATACTATTATTTTTCCATTGAGTATTAACGCCTGAAATCCGATCATTCTGACCAATATGGATATCGTACAAAGCGGGCGTTCTATAATTTTCTTGCCACAACAATGAACCATGCAACTCAAGGTTTTCCCCAATGACCGTAAGTGCACTGCCACCAACTCGCATACCTAAGTCTTCATCATAATGTCCTAAAACTTGTGCTTCGAAGCCCTCAAAATAACCATAATACCGGCCCCCACACCCGGTACTTTTGTTCACTTTTACGCCGCGTTCTAGATAATCAGGACTACTCTCATTACAGATAAGTGTGACATTTCCAGAATCTAAAAAGTAATCCCCTGTAACCATAATCGCCCCAGGTGGTATTGCTGTATAAATGGCCAAGGAATCAGTCGGTGAAAACATATCTAGCGGTCGAAATCCGTATCCAACATCCCAGTCTACTTTTTTCTTACCCGCAGACATGAACCAATTCCCAATAGTAAAGTCGTAAAAAGCTTCTGATACTTGCACATCGGTGTCGCTTTGCCCCCCAACTTTAAGCCAACTTGCCGTTGCTGCGACACGTAGTCCTTCATATTCGGTGCTTATATCAAGCGCTGAGAATAATGACGTTGTATTACTTGCCACAAAAATATCCTGATCCGTTGCAGTCAGGTCCTGAATGTTCATTCGATATTTTATATCGGTTGTTGAAGCTGCATTTGCTTGTAAACAAAGACAACATAACAAGCACACCACCACTTTAGTATTAAATAATTTTTGCATTACAATCCTCCATCTCATTTCAGTCTATCGAACTCATCTTGGTTGATGTTAAGAAGGTGATAAACGGAGAGTGGAGCAGATAAATGGTACTTGAGGCTGATGAAATGCTGAGTTAATAAATTGATTCTCACCACATGCCGAGTTAATAGCAATACGATTGGTGACAATGACAGAGTCGACAAACCAGTAAGTTATCGCAATACCCATCATGCCAACTAACCTGATACAATACCTAGCGTCGCCAATTGTCGTGATAGTTTCATAACGATATATCACTCACCACCATGAAAACACCATAGTACAAAGGGAATACATGAATCAGCCTATACGCCTTGCTAAATTTTTAGGCCATGCAGGTGTTTGCTCTCGCCGACAAGCCTCTCGTTTAATTGATGCAGGAGAGGTTCGTGTCAATGGAAGGTGTGCCAATCACATTGATCATGTCACGGAAAAAGATATTGTTATTGTGCACGGCAAGCAAATCAAGACCCTACCTGACAAAGTACTTTACGCTTACCATAAACCTGTCGGTATAGATTGCAAGCTCAACGAAAGTGACCCAGCAAGCCTTATTCACTACTTACCAAAATCTCAACGGGTGTACCCAATAGGCCGTTTAGATAAAGACTCTAGAGGTTTGCTATTACTCACCAATAATGGCGAATTGTGTAATCAGATGCTCCACCCTGAACACCACGAAAAAAAAGTCTACTTAGTCAAAGTCGACCGTCCTCTGGACCCGTTATTTTGTGAAAGAATGGCCAATGGTATCCCAATTGATAACAAAGTCACGCTGCCATGTGACGTAAAATTAATCAGCACTGACCGCTTTATGATCACTTTGCAGCAAGGCCTCAACCGTCAAATACGTAAAATGAGTCAACATTGTGGTTATCAGGTGATTGATTTATTTAGAGTTAAAATCGCAAACTATACATTAGATCCTGACACCCTCACTGAAGGCACACACCAACTCATTTCTATCAATGACTTAAAAATCGAACAAAAATAAACTTGCCTTTTATGATTACAGGTGTAATCTAACCTTATAGATTACATTTGTAAGCCATCATATGATTGAATTATCAAAAGCAGAATTTGCGGTCATGGAAGCACTTTGGGCAGGTTACCCTGCCAAAGCCAGTGACATTATTAAACGTTTGAGTGACGACACTCAATGGCATGAAAAAACCATCAAAACACTTGTTGGCCGGCTGGTTAAAAAAAATGCCATAACATTTGAAAAACAAGGTCGGGAATATATTTACACCCCGACTATCGAACGAGATGAATACACCCACAAGGAAAGTAGCAGCTTTATTCAACGGTTATTTCAAGGTCGTATTGCCCCCTTAGTAAGCGGCTTTGCTAAAACACAACAATTGTCACAGCGTGACATTGATGAATTAAAGCAAGTAATTGACAAGTGGGAGCAAGAACAAGGGAAAGGAAAGTAACATGTTCGACATACTGATAAATTGGGTATTCGAAGTTCAATTATTGCTGAGTCTTATCGTGTTAGGGCTTATCTTTTGCGAACGCATATCATTACATAAGCTGGGAGCGCGGTTTATTTACCAACAGTGGTGGATTCTACCCTGTGCATTGATATTGATCAGTATACCCAATGAGCTTAAGCCCCTGACATACGGCCCGATGCAATATATCAGCGTGTCAAACCCGCTACCACACGTTGAAACATGGGTGTTTAGTTGGTCGCTCGTCTATTTGCTCGGTTTTACCTTATTCATTTTCACTATGCTGTGGCAACATTTACGCTTTCATCAACAATTAGCTTTACAGCCATGTAATTTAAATCATCGTGATAGCATCACGTATACCAGCGCTCAAATAGCCAGTCCTATGGCCATTGGATTAATACACCCCAAAATCGTACTTCCTCGCGACTATGAACAACAATTCGATGAAACGGCTTTATCATTAATGCTTGAACATGAGCATACGCACATAACGCGCCATGACAACATATGGAACCTCTGCTTTTATTCGTTCTGCGCATTAAACTGGTTTAACCCGCTCATTTGGTGTGGTTATCACAGCTTCCGTCGTATTCAAGAACTCGCCTGCGACGAAAAAGTCCTAAAAAACAAGTCCCATCATCAACAAGTACACTATGCCAAAGCACTGATAAGTTGTATTGAAAGTGATAAAAAACAACACTTTGCTTATGCCCATTACGGAGATAAAAACACCATGTTACAAAGACTCAACTACCTTAAAAATACCTCAGGCTCATCACGCACCGCCAAATTACTATTGCTGACCTGTGCTTTTACATCAATCGGTGCCGTCGCACTTAACAGCACCACGAAGACGGAAAACGCAACATCCAAACTCATAGTCAAACCCATTATGCGTGTTGAACCTAAATATCCGGCCGAAGCGGCTAATGATGGTATTTCAGGGTATGTGCAATTGGCCTATACAGTTGACGAACGTGGCCATACAAATAATATAAAAGTCATTGCTGCACAGCCGGAGAATACATTTGAAAATAATGCTATTTTGGCCTTGCGCCAATGGCAATATACGTCGTCAAACACCCCTTCTCAGGTTTATCGAGTGCAGCTCGATTTTAAACTCGATAACCTCGCGGTTAATGCTCCAAAACAAACCCAATTTGAACGCATTGATGTGACGAATTAGCCAAAGAAAAGAGCAACAACGATGTTGCTCTTTGTACAACTACATACTGACACCTATCATTGCAACAGCAGAACCTAACCCAACCAACCACACCAACGAACGTAACTTATCTACGTTGGTATAATAAAAAGCACAATATAAAACTCTCGCGACAACATGGGTGATAGCCAAAGACTCAGTCACTGCATTAACACTATTGGTGCCAAGCACTACAGCCAAAGCAACCGAAAACACAATGAGTGACTCAAAGCTATTTTGATGTGCAGCCAAAGCTCTCGCACCGAACCCGTCTAATTTTGATTGTTGAGCCCGAGGATGCCGATTGTCATATCCCCCTAGTTTATTCATTTCAATTGCGACCGGTAGTTTTGCAATATAGGGCAACAAAACAGCTATCAACGCACACGTTAATAGGGTTGTCATAGTAACTCCTTTAATTATTCATAAACTGATAAATAAATAAGTTAACATAACGGTATGGTAATAAAAAAGTCGCCCTGTGGATTCTGTTGGAAAAATAATAAGTCGCATCGCTGCACAGTATAATTAAAGAACGCTAAAAGGCTCTGCAAGAGTGTCCTCATATCTATTCATAGAAAAAGGTGTGATTAACCAGTAGCCAATTAATCTCAATATTGTTAGGTTAACCTCCCCCTCTCATAATTAGAATAAAAATATGGAATGGATCGCTTTTTCTGTTTTAGCAGCCTTCTCACAAGCTTGGCGTAATGCATTACAAAGTAAACTGAGCCAACATGCATCTGTTGCCGCCGTTACCCTCTCTCGCTTTCTCTTAGCCAGCCCAATTGCTGGTATCTATCTACTGGGTTTATATTACTGGCAACCGGCTCCTAGCTTATCCCTAAGTGCACCTTTTTTAAGCTATATTGTGGCTGCAAGTGTAATACAGATTATCGCTACTGGCTTGATGGTCTTGCTATTTAAACAAAGTAACTATGCCATCGGCGCGGGCCTTGCTAAAAGTGAAGCTTTGGTAGCCGCTATTTTAGGCATGTTGTTTTTCGGCTCTACACTGTCCTATTTGGGTTGGTTTGGGGTTGCATTAGGCAGTATTGCAGTGCTGCTCCTGAGCGGTTTTAGCCTTAAAAACTTTAACCTTACAACCGCTCTTTTAGGGTTATGTTGCGGAACGGCCTTCGCCCTAACCTCTTTATGGGTTCGTGAAGCAAGTTTAATCAGCGGATTACCCTTTCCACACAGTGCAGGGTGGGTGCTTTTGTTAGTGATCAGTATACAAACCCTGATATTAGGGGCTTATTTACGCTGCAAAGAGCCACACAGCATAACAACTCTATGGCAACACCGCACCCAAGTGAGTTGGATCAGCTTAACTAGCTGTATTGGTTCCATCGGCTGGTTTAGCGCTATGAGTTTACAACATGTGGCCTATGTAAAAACCCTAGGTCAAATTGAAGTCTTTTTTACGATGGCCATTTCAGTATGGTGGCTAAAACAGCCACTTAAAACGCGCGATAGTCTAGGCCTTATTCTCATTGCGCTTGCAGCCTGCTTAGTCATGCTCACCTAGAAAAGGCCTTCACTGCGCTAAAGAGCGATAAAACAACCGTGTTACTCGCTCTTTAGGTAACCAGTTAGCATGCGTTATCGCTAACGTTGAGAGGGGATCCAATTGTACCATTTGCTCTTCGGTTTTAGCGCTCTTCATTGCCTGTAATATTAAAAAACGGGCTTTTTCTATTAATGCAATATACTGTAGCAGCTGATTTTTGTTGGAAATTTGACCATGCCCTGGTATCACAACCGTTTCATCATCAATACTCAAAGATATTGCCCGCAATGCTTTGAGTAGTCCATTCACCGAACCACCATGATCAACATCTATAAATGGCAACCCCCCTAAATTAAAATATAAATCCCCCATGTGCACCACGTTAGCCCGTGTAAAAGTGACGACGGCATCTCCATCGGTATGCGCATGTGAAAAGTGCTTAACTTGCGCCTGCTCATTATTAAAGTGTAAAGCCAAGTCATGGCTAAAGCTTATTTTTGGTAAATAATGTAACTCACTGCCATGTTTTGCCAATAACCTTTTATGCACATTATCATGTGCAATAACATGACTACCTGAACGCGCAAATGCTTCATTACCGCCGGTATGGTCACCATGAAAATGCGTATTTATTACAAATTCAGGAAAGCCCGGTTTTAACGCACTGATCTGCTTTTTTATTTGTTTTGAGAGTTTTGCAAATTGGTCATCAACAATGTAAATACCATCTTCACCGAGATGGATTGCAATATTGCCACCTTGCCCAAATAAGACATAGATATTTTCGGTAACTTTGTGCGTTTTAAAATTCACTGCCATAGCATTTGTACAAAGACACGTCATAAGCAATGTCACTATTTTTATTCTGATATGGAACGTCATAGCACCCTCTATTATGTCGATTTCATCAAGTAAGATAAAGTCAGCTCTTATTAAAATAGAATAAAAAGCAAACAATATCATCTATACTTTTATCGGTTACCTTGATAAGGGCTCACTCGCTTTGCAACATCCACACAGCCAACCAGATCAGGTCGAACAAGTTAAGCTCACATTACTTAAGCGCGTTGCTTGGTATTGCTTAGGTTTACATGCCCTTTTAGTTATACTGTTTTTTGCACTGAGCATCCCAATATTAGGACTATTAAATATCTTGAGTGTATTAACATGGGCTCTGGGAATTTACTTGCTCAATATCCAGCACCGCTCATTAGCATTGCGTTTATTTAGCGCTGAAGTGGCCATTCACGCTATCATCGTATGCGCAATACTGGGTATGCAGCTCGGTTTCCAATATTACTTATGGACTGTATCTTGCCTACTGTTACTCGACAATAATTTGAAACTAAAACCTGCGGTTGGGGTATCGGTTATTATGATCACACTCTTTGCAGCTATGCATATATGGTTTGCTGATGTCACTTATAAATATGCGTACCGTGATTGGTTGCAATACGTTCACTTTGCCAATGTCTTAATATGCGGTATCCCAATGATTTTCACCATTGCATTAATTCGTGATGTCACCATGGCGCAACGGCAAACATTAACTAAACTCGCCGCTCGTGACCCACTCACACAAATGTACAATCGACGATATGCGCAAGAACTTATCACACATGCAAAGTATCACTGCGACGAAAATCATGAAGAATTATGTATTATCATGGCTGATATTGACCATTTTAAACAAATAAATGATGATTACGGTCATGCTCAAGGGGATGAAATATTAAAGAGAGTGGCTTTGGTTATTGCCAATCATACTCGGCCGGTCGATATCTGTGCTCGCTGGGGCGGCGAAGAATTCCTGATTGTCATGCCCAACACTGTGCAAGTAGACGCCCTCGTCCGAGTTGACAAGTTACGCTATGCCATTACACATGAGATCTTTGAACATTTTGATAGTACCATCACAATGAGTTTTGGTTTAACCATGTGGCCCACGAAAATCAGCTTTTACGAAGCGTTTCAACAAGCTGACAATGCGCTTTATACCAGTAAAGAGAACGGTCGAAATCAAGTCACGACCGCTTCTACTTTGTATGCAGTACCAAATATACGTTAATTCATAGGCTTTATTGTCAATGAGTGTGTCAACATACTTGGTAATAATGCCGTTGCTTTGCCTTGCGCATAATCATCAAAACCCGCTCGGTAAAAAGGTGATAATGGGTGTCCACTTTGCCCACCAGCCATGGTCATAATTGCATTACCAAGCATGCCCGGTTGTGCGATAAACCGCTGTGACGCGCCAAAGCTTGGACCTTGAACTGCAGGCATAAATGTGTCTCCAAATGCTGGCTGTATTGGCATATCTAAAAAGCGACTTAAAATAGGTAATTGCTTACTAAACGGGTGCTTAATCTGTAATGCATTAACAGTGCCCCACTGCCAATTTTCTAGGTCTGGACCGAATTCATCACTGAGTTTTTGTTTGGCGTTCTCGTAAGCTTGGCGCTGTAATACTGACCAGTTATCATGATGATTCAACCAGCTATCTGGTTTTTTTTCAATAAGTTGCCAAATCGCTGGCTCAAGATAACGTTTAATGTAACGTAAACTTCCTCCCGACATCTTCATTTTCGCTTCAACTGGCGCAAACGCACTATCTATAACACTTTCTCTAAAACGTTTTACCAAAGTATAGCCAACCGACGTTTCACATGCACAAGCTTGCCACTGAGCAAGGTGCTGTAAATCACGTGCATAACGCGTTTTCATTGTTTCATCTTCACTGAGTAAATCAACCAAGTGCTGATGCCAGCGCGTGAGAAATAATGCTTTGTTATCTTGCTGAAGCTGATTGAAATCGGTTTCATTAAACTGCGATTGCGCGAGTAGTCTATCCCTTATTTGCACGGCTCTTGCCCCTAATGCATACCCGCCGTCACCGTAACGTTTGTGCTGTTGTACTGACACCACCCGAGAATTCGCAGTCCATAACTTGCCATCTTCGGGATTGAAAATTGCGGGACGAGTCTCCTCATTATATTGCCATTGCAACGAGTAATTTTGCGCTTCCTCTGCTGTATCCACTGGATTCGTTCTTGCTGGGATGGCCCCTGCTGGACGCCACCCCGCATTGCCTAAACTATCAACCACCAGCATATTTTGTACAGGTATGCCAACTTCAGGCGCCAATGCCAAAGCTGCTTGTACTGTTTCTAGTGATTCCATTTCGAGCAATTTTAAGTTAACAGCATATGGCTGATGAGCGACCCAACTTAACGCATACTTTTTACCATTAAACGTTTTTACTGGGCCATACTCACTCATTAATAGTGAATAACGATGGGACTGCTGATTGGGTAATTGAATAGGTTCCTCTTCTTGCCACGTTTTATCCTGTTCCGACAGCGCAATCCAGTCTGCGGTATCTAAATACCCATTGGTAAACCCCCACGCAATGTTATCATTGGTGCCCACCACGATGGCCGGTGCACCCGGTAATGAGACCCCCGTTACTTGCACTGTTTTACCTTGCATCATGTAGTTTAATTGTGAGCGATACCAAATCGATGGAACGGCCAAACCTAAATGCATATCATCTGACAGCATGGCCTTTCCGGTGCCTGTCAATGTGCCTGTTACGGCCCAATTGTTACTGCCATACAAATCAGTAGTACCAATTTCACCAATCAAAGCCTGAATGCCTGTACGCTCTAAAGTGGGTATCGGCTTTTCTACTTTGGCTATCAT
This sequence comes from Pseudoalteromonas sp. MMG005, assembly GCF_018101015.1. NCBI lineage: Bacteria > Pseudomonadati > Pseudomonadota > Gammaproteobacteria > Alteromonadales > Pseudoalteromonadaceae > Pseudoalteromonas > Pseudoalteromonas sp. MMG005. Next base: position 55,674 of record NZ_JAGJEK010000028.1, read on the forward strand.
TGAGCCATCTAACGCCGCTTGGTAATGACTAGGCTGTAGTATAAATGTTCGCATTTCTTCACCGAAAATATGGTCGACATAAAGCAATGCTTTGTCTCGCTCAAAGTTGGCTGATTGCAGATCCAAATACATACTAAATATAGCAAGTATACTGTCTTCACTTTTCCAAGGTCGTGCACTTGCTCCTGTTAGCAGATACTCAAAACTGTCAAAGCCAACTTGTGCCTTACCTTCATTCACCCCCTGGGCGTAAGCACGTAATATACTTCTTTGGCCTGGTGGTAACTGGGTCACAATTTTTTCACTGCGTTTTCGCAATTGATGAAAACGCATTTTTTCATCTAAATTGATTGCGGCTTTACCAAACAGCTCACTCAGCTCCCCAGCCGCATTTCTGCGCAGTAAGTCCATTTGAAAAAACCGGTCTTGACCATGTGCAAAGCCTAATCCATAGGCGGCGTCATCTCGTGAATTTGCGGTGATCACTGCTTGACCTAAACTATCCCGTTCAATTTGAACTGGCGCTATTACAGCGCTGCTCGTTCCTGTCCCGTCGAGGGCAGGTAAACTCAAAGACAGTAGACCATATAAACTTGCTGTTGCGGCCAGTGCCAATAAAACCAAGCCAGCCGTTATTCGCTTCAACCAAGGTAGCATTGTTTAATCCTTCCCTATTAAAAATTATTTTTATCATAACCACATCTATATGAAAGTGATATGTCTACGCTATCGCAAATCATACTCGCCAATGTGATTAACGACGTAAGAACTGTACAAAGTCCATTCTGTCATCGGTTTCAAGTACCATTATGACTTTTATGATAATACTCACTTTTGCTCATCGATTGGCTAGACTATAGTTAAAGGATGCTCAGCAGAATAAGTTAGGTAATGCTCAATACCCAATTACATGCGCCAAGGAAAGCTCGCTCTTTAAAGCTAGGCTATTGGTTTATTTTATGTACTGTACTGTGCTTTGGTTGGTACGTAGACACAGTTAATTACAACCGATTGATTGAAGTTGAGCGCAGCCGTGCCTATGAAGAAGTGAATGTTTATCGCACCCAAATTGAAGGCGTACTAGCCGCCAATATACAACTGGTGCGGGGCTTAGCCATCGCCTTAACCAACGAAGCACAGTTAGATCAAAAACGGTTTGAATATATCGCACAACCTCTATTTCGCTCAAGCAATGTATTACGAAACCTCGGTGCGGCACCTGATATGATCCTCTCAATGACCTACCCACTAAAAGGAAACGAAAAGGCACTTGGGCTAAATTACTTAACACACCCCACTCAAAGTAAAGATGCCATCAGGGCAAGAGATAGCAAGAAAATCGTTCTTGCTGGCCCATTGACCCTTATTCAAGGGGGGGAAGCACTCATTGCTAGAGTACCCGTCTACAACCCGGATGATACTTTTTGGGGATTACTGTCAATCGTCATTGATATGAAGAAGCTTTTTAAAGCGGTTAATTTAGATATGCTAGATGCGAACTACCGCATTGCTATTCGAGGGAAAAACGGGTTAGGTGAACAAGGCGCTTTTTTCCATGGCAATGAAGACATACTCCACTTACAGCCTTTGACATTTAACATCGCCATTGCTTCTGGAAAATGGCAACTATATGCAGTACCTCGATTTGGCTGGGAGCCTGAAGTTTCAGCCATTTGGCCTTTTCGTCTCGCACTATTAACCATTATACTTTTGTTTATATCAGCCTTTATTTTCTTTAATAAACTCATCAAGCAGCTCCATGATAATGCCCAAACGTTAACGTCTATGGGCAACCTTGCCGAGGTCGGAGCTTGGTCCGTTGATTTAAAAACCCGCAATATTATTTGGTCTGAAGTAACGAAACGCATATTCGAAGTACCCGATCATTATCAAGCAACTTGGATGAGCTCTACTGAGTTTTTTAAAGAAGGACTACATCGACGTAACTTCCAGCGAGCCATTGAACAAACCATCAAACATGGGACCAGCTTCGAGGAAGAGTTAATTATTGTAACCGCACAAGGACATGAGCGCTGGATATTAATGAAAGGCAAAGCAAACCAAAATAATCAGTGGACGGTAGAGATATTCGGCTCAGTACAAAATATTCAAACCCGTAAAAATATGGAAATAGAACATGATAAAATTGCCCGTAATAACGAGTTACTCGCTCAACTGAGTAGTCACGATGCCGTACTCAATAACCACGTCGACAATGCACAAAGTCTTGCTGTGGATGCCATTTGCCAAGGTTTGAATGCCTCCCGGGCAAGTATCTGGGTCTTTAATGAAGAAAAAACCTTACTCATACCAAGCTGCTTTAGCAATACTCGACAAGATAGCTTGCAACACTTCCCCCCTTGGCGTAAAAATCATTTACCTGAACTATTTCACAATGTACAAAAAAATCAACTTATTAGAGCTAACTTTGCCCATAGCCATGAGTGTACACTTGGGTTAAGTGAGCATTATTTAGGACCCTTTGAAGTCAATGCCTTATTTGGGTGCACCATCACATATAAAGATAACGTGATTGGTTTATTGTGCGCCGAGTATACCTTGCCAAACCCCGACTGGGGGCACAGTGATGAGCGTTTTATTCGGGCTATATCAGCAATGCTTGGCAGCTTATTTGCGAGTCAAGAGCAGCAAAAAGCCAAACAACAAGCACTCATGGCAAAGGAAATCGCCGAACAATCTGCAAAAATAAAAGCCGATTTTTTGGCGAGCATGAGTCATGAAATTCGTACTCCCATGAATGGTATTTTAGGTATGCTCGACATTGTTCTTAATTCGAACATTGATCAATCTCAACGCCATCACCTAAATTTAGCCCAAAATTCAGCGGGGTCATTACTCACCATCATTAACGATATTCTTGATTTTTCAAAAATCGAAGCTGGCAAACTCGATATTGAAGTGATTGAATGTGATTTAATCCAAATCCTCAGTGACAGTATCAGCAACTTTGCCCCCAAAGCGATTGAGCAACATACAGAGCTATTTATCGATAGCCGTAATATGCAAGTTCAGCATGCCAAAACAGACCCTCATCGACTCAAACAGGTATTAAATAACCTACTGAGCAATGCGATTAAGTTTACAGAACATGGTAAAGTCACCTTAACCTGCTACACCGAGCAACAACCCGCTTCAATGCGCTTATGGTGCAGCATTGAAGACTCTGGTGTGGGTATAAGTAAAACACAATTAGATAAAATCTTTGATTCGTTCACTCAAGCCGATCCTTCAACAACTCGCCGCTTTGGTGGTACTGGCCTAGGGCTAACAATTGCTAGGCAGCTGTGTCAATTATTGGGTGGCGCACTCAATGCCTATAGTAAATTAGGAGTCGGTAGCACGTTTACCTTTTACATCGATTTACATGAAGCGAAAGAAATTGCACCGCTCAATACGCCATGTGATGGACTCTGTATTATCGACCCACATCAACAACACGAATTGGCTGCTCATCATTTATTAGATGCATGGCGGATCCCCAGTGAACACTTTGAAAGTTTGCCTGCGGCGATGGCTTTACTCCAAGAAAAACGCCTCACCTCGCCTGCAATCATTATTGCCGAGTCTATTGTTAATGACGCCTCTGATTATCAACTCTCCCTGTTAAAAAAAATCACACAACAGCCTGACTGTTGTTTTGCAGTGATCAGTAATAAGCTCAGTAGCAATGAGCGATTTAGTCATTTAGACCCTGACTTGGTCTTTCTACAACCGCTCACACCAGCCAATGCACTTAAATTATGTACACTAAGCACGACGAAAGAAGCGATACCTCCAGCTAAGTTAGGTGCTATCGATGCACGTATTCTGTTAGTAGAAGACAATAAAGTGAACCAAGTTGTCGCGCTCGCTTTACTAAAGCGACTCAATGCCAAAATTACGTGTGTTGATAATGGTCGCTTGGCAATTGAACACCTAAAACATGCCAGTCGATATGATGTCATTCTCATGGATTGCCAAATGCCTGAATTGGATGGATACCAGACAACCGGTCAAATACGCCAAGCTGTCGCTGGCCAAAGTCATCAATCGACTCCTATCATTGCTTTAACTGCCAATGCGATGCAAGGCGATAAAGAGAAGTGCCTCGCAGCTGGTATGGACGATTACCTAAGTAAACCTATTGAATTTACGGATTTAGAAAAAGCATTACGAAAATGGACGCAAGAGGTTAGTCAAACTACTGCTGATAGCGTAAAGTAAATAAAAAACAATATAGGAACAGTGGTATGAAACTCACACCAAATGAGCAAAGGATCATCGGTTGCTTACTTGAAAAGCAAACGACAACGCCCGAACACTACCCACTATCATTAAATGCGCTAACCAATGCATGTAATCAAAAATCAAATAGAGAGCCAGTGTTATCTTTAACTGAATCGGAAGTGCTTGATACCCTTACACAATTAGAAAACCAACGGGTCGTGCTTTTAGATGAAGGCCTTTCTGGTCGCGTAAACAAATACAGTCATCGCTTTTGCAATACTGAATTTAGTGATTTGCAACTCTCTGACAAACAGCGCGCTATACTATGCATCATGCTCCTTAGAGGCCCGCAAACACCCGGAGAGTTACGGACTCGCTCGGCGCGTCTAGCTGAATTCAATAACGTAAGCGACGTTGAAAACACATTAGAGGAAATGCAAAGCCAAAAGCTCATTTGTAAACTAGAGCGGGAACCTGGCAAACGTGAAAGTCGTTATCAACATTTACTCGGTGACCACAAACCAACGGTCCATGAACCACATGTGAGTAAACAGCTATCTCATTCTGAATTAGAGTCATTAGTTGACGAAATATCTCAGCTACGAACCGAGCTTGCGGCAATCAAACAACATTTAGGCCTTTAATTTTAGCTCAGATAAAAACATAATAGCAGTTTGCAATAATTGTTCATTGAGGAACCCCATATGCGCCAAGATATTTTGGCTGAAATGAAAGTTCAACCTACTATAGATGCTGCTTGTGAAGTATCCCGTCGAGTGAACTTTATTAAACAACGTTTAGTTGACGCGCATTGTGTCACATTAGTTTTAGGTATTAGTGGCGGAGTGGACTCATCAACATGTGGGCGTCTTTGCCAACTTGCTGTTGACGAGCTTAATCGACAACAGAGTGAAGTTTGTTATCAATTTATCGCTATGCGCTTGCCATATGGCGTGCAAGCCGATGAAGATGAAGCACAACTTGCACTCTCATTTATTCAACCGAGTAAACGTATCACTGTCAATATCAAACCCGCCGCTGATGCTATGCATGAGCAAGCATTATGCGCCATGAATGATGCCAATATTCCTTTACCTACCGAGTCATCAGTCGATTTTGTCAAAGGCAATGTAAAGGCACGCCAACGAATGGTCGCACAATATGAAATAGCAGGGTTAACCCAAGGGCTAGTCGTAGGGACTGATCACAGTGCCGAAAACCTCACTGGTTTTTATACTAAGTTTGGTGATGGTGCATGCGATTTGGCCCCTCTATTTGGTTTATCAAAACGCCAAGTAAGAGCACTGGCAGCACAGTTAAATGCACCAGAAATGTTAGTCAATAAAGCACCCACGGCAGATCTTGAATGTGATCGCCCAGGATTAACAGATGAAGAAGCGTTAGGACTCAGCTATGATCAAATAGATGACTTCTTAGAAGGCAAAGATGTCTCAGATCACGTCAGTAATAAACTCATCAGTATTTATGTTCGCACTCAGCACAAACGCCAGCCAATCCCCACAGTTTATGATTAACGTAAAATAGCACTTGTGATGTTCCTATAATCATGCAAGCATCCCTCTTTTTCTACTTAAGCTAACAAAAGAGGGAACATGTTACGCTTTATATTCGCACTCCTTTTTGTGTCTTCAACACCACTCATGCAGGCCTCAGCACAACCAAAAAAGCCCGACCAACTAAAATTACCGATAGAAGCTTACACAAGCTTACCATTGGTTAGTCAGGTAAATTTATCTCCCAGCGGTAAGCACTTAGCCTTTGTACAAAATTATCAAGGTACCTTGATGCTGAATATAACCGACTTAAAAACCCAAGAAGTTACTCCTGTCTTAAGGTCAGACAATAAAGAAGTGACCTTGAATTGGTACGACTGGGCCAACGACAATACGTTAATTGTTGCCGCAGGTTACACACAAAGGCAACGCCTGGTGAAATATCATTCAACGCAATTATTTAAATTTGATATTAAAGGAACCAAAAAACTAGAAAATTTATTGCCTATCCGCAATCGCAATGTGAACAATTCCGCGCAATTTCAAGATAATGTAATTAGTATGCTGCCAGATGATCCTAAGCATATTCTTGTCGCAGTTGATTTTGACACTGCTAACAGACCGACTGTTTTCAAAGTAAATGTAGATACCAAACGCAGAAAACGGATATTACGACCAAGACGCAATATCTCAGATTGGATAGCTGACGAACAAGGTCGTGTACGTATTGGTTACAAATTAATAGACACCACCATCTCATATGTCATTTATGACCATGATAAAAACAAGTTGTATGAAAAGCCACTTTATCAATTTGATGCTTTCTCAGCAGAACGTGTAACGATATTGGGCTTTGGTAAGGATGGTGACACGTTATATATAAAAGCTAACCATGAAGGCAAAAGTGCTCTATTCAAAACTAAAATAAGTCAGCCCCAAAGCCGTGAGCTTATTTTTTCCGATCCTGATTATGATGTCGATGGCACCATTTTATACTCTCAAATAACTGGGAAAGTAAATGGTTTTTCACACTCAAATACCGATGGGAGCCGCATATATTGGGATAAAGAATATAAAAACTTACAAACCGCTTTATCTACCGCACTGCCAAATGCACATAATGTGATCATAGATAAAAGCCAAGATGGCGATACGTATGTTTTATATTCTAGTTCAGATGCCGATCCTGGTACTTATTATCTAGGGCACCGTAAAGCACAGTCGTTATATTTATTTGCCCCTCAATATCCTGAGATACAAGGCACAACATATTTAGGCAAACAACGCCACAGTTATAAAGCCCGTGATGGGTTAACCATCGAAGGTTATCTAACATTGCCGCCAGATGCTGCCCCTCATACAGTGACATATCCAACCATTATTCTCCCTCACGGTGGGCCGATGGCGAGGGATTATGCTGATTTTGACTATTGGTCAGAGCTTTTTGCCAGCCGTGGATATGCTGTATTTCAACCTAATTTTAGAGGGTCATATGGCTATGGCTATGAGTTTGCGCAAGCTGCACTGGGAGCATGGGGAGATGCGATGCAAAATGACTTACAAGACGCAGCTCACTTCCTTATCGAACAGAAAATTGCGAATAAAGAGCAAATCTGTGTCGGTGGGGGAAATTATGGCGGTTATGCTGCCGTGATGGCGGTGGTAAAGCACCCTGAAACCTTTAAGTGTGCAGCCAGCTTTGCAGGGGTTATGGATTTAGAATTCATTGTGTCTCGTGCTCGACACTATACCAACAGAGAGGTTGTAGAAAAGCAATTTGGTAACGATGATGACAAATTAGAAAGCAATTCGCCCATCAACAATGTCGCTTCAATCAAGCGCCCTATATTATTAATTCATGGGGAAGATGATAAAGTAGTCCCCGTCGCACATAGTCGCCGTATGTACGATAAATTACTCGACGAAAACAAAGCCGTTCAATACATTGAACTTGAGTCCGGCAACCACGATCTCAGTTTTCAAGCACATCGCCATACCACCTTGAGCGCTTTTTTAGCGTTTTTCGATACTCACTTGAAAACCCAATAGTGTAAGGTGCAAAGCACTCTAAGTTGAGTGCTTTGCTTAAATGACCACACAACTGCCCAACATAAAAAATTCATGTAGCTCTTTAAATATTTTAATATGAGCTAACAAGCTACTGATCAACAAAGTAAAACAACACGCAAAAATTAAGTTATAGTTATATTATTCCTACTTTTATACGAAGGTTTTTAGCTTTAATGACTGCTCCAATATTAATTACAGGCGCCGCGCAACGCATTGGCTTAGCTCTGGTACAACATTTTATTACGACTAATCAACCTGTAATAATGACGTACCGTACACGACATAACGTCATACATGAGCTTGAGCAGCAAGGGGTTACATGCATTCAATGTGACTTTAGCGAAACAAATGCGATCGACCAGCTGGTTTCTGAAATTCGCATGCGGCACTCTAGCTTGAAAGCGGTGATACATAATGCATCTAGTTGGGATTGTGAGGAAAAGAATCACAATTTTAATGACTTATTTGATAGCATGATGCGAATTCATACCAAAGTCCCTTATTTGCTCAACCTTGCATTGAGTGACTTACTACTTGCCCATAGTAGCGTCAGTGACATTATTCATTTAACCGATTACGTTGCAGAAACCGGTAGCGCCAAACATATCGCATACGCGGCCAGTAAAGCAGCATTAGATAATTTGAGCAAATCATTCGCAGCGAAGTTTGCTCCAAATATCAAAGTAAACTCGATAGCACCCAGTCTTATTATTTTCAATGAACATGATTCGTCTGAATACCGAGAAAAAACCCTTAAAAAATCACTAATGGCTATTGAGCCTGGTTGTCGAGAAATCGTCAATAGCGTCGAGCTACTGCTCAATAGTAACTACATTACAGGACGTACCCTGCCAGTTGACGGCGGACGCCACCTAAAATAGATAGAGAACTTGTTATGCACGAAGAATTAAAAAACAGCTATCACCAAATCATTGAAGCCGTTGGCGAAGATAGCAATAGAGAAGGCCTATTGGACACGCCAAAACGGGCTGCCAAAGCCATGGAATATCTAACAAAAGGCTACCGAGAGACGCTCGATGACATCACAAATAACGCCGTATTCACCTCTGATGCGGACGATATGGTATTGATTCAAGATATTGAGCTTTATTCTATGTGCGAACATCATCTGTTACCTTTTGTGGGCCGTTGCCATATCGCATATATCCCCAATGGGAAAGTGTTGGGTTTATCTAAATTTGCCCGTATTGTTGACATGTATGCGCGGCGCTTTCAAATTCAGGAACAACTCACCCACCAAATAGCAAAAGCTGTTGAAGAAGTGACGGGTGCAAAAGGAGTTGGCGTGATTGTAGAGGCAAAGCACATGTGTATGATGATGCGAGGTGTCGAAAAACAAAACTCTAAAATGCGGACTTCCGTTATGCTAGGTAACTTTCGTGAAGATCCAAAAACACGTAATGAGTTTTTACAGTTGGTCAAAAACTAAGGATTTTTTATGCAAAATGCGATCATCAATATCACCAACTTAAGATTGCGTACTTTTATTGGATTCAATCCTGAAGAACGAGAAAAAAAGCAGGATGTCGTACTCAATTTAGAGATCCACTACCCTGCGGATATCGCCTGTGTTAGTGGTGATGAAGTCGAACATGCCCTCAATTATAAAACCGTCACGAAAGCGGTCATTAATCTTGTCGAAAGTGGGCACTTTCTGCTTTTAGAAAAATTAGTGGCTGATATTCTAAGTGAATGCCATCGCCACCCAAGTGTCACTTATGCAAAAGTTCGAGTCGACAAGCCACATGCTCTGCGCTTTGCAGATTCAGTTTCTCTGACGCTAGCTTGGTCTAAATAATGCTTTTGAGCGGCTAAATCAGTCGCTCAATATTTACCACCCCCAGTAACACAAAGCCGTACCGGGCACCTTTACTTAACCCAACAATAATAACAAATACCCAGAACCGTAATTTACATAACCCGGCAATTAAAGTGAGAGGATCTCCTATAATAGGCACCCATGCCAAACATAAGCTCCACACTCCATAGCGGTTGAATAGCTGTTCAGCACGCTTTGTTTGTTCTTCAGACACAGGGAACCACGCTTTGTCTCGATAGTGCGTGATATTTTTCCCTAACCAGTAATTAATACAACTGCCAAGCACGTTACCAAATGTTGCAACGCACCAAAGTAACCAGATGGTACTGCTACCAATCGCCATTGAAGACAACACCACTTCTGATGTTCCCGGCAATAAAGTAGCTGAGCTCAATGCCGAGAAGAACAATCCAAAAAACTCTAGCACACGCACTCCTAATGTATTGTTTACGCTGCACCTATATCGAGAAAATAATACTTATAACTCAATGAAATGTAAGGTAGGGTGAGTAATGTGCGGCTGAAAAATATATCAAATACCGTACTCTTAATAAGTCACAATGGAGAATAATAATGATAAACAAGCTAAGTGCAACACTCATTAGCACTCTTTTATGCGCCAATTTATCCGGATGTAATACCGTTACGGAGCCGGTCAATGTTGATAGTAGATATGAGACATACATTCAAGTAGGGCAAGCATTTAAACATACACACTTCAATAATATTCAAGGGACGCCCATAACACTCAATCCAAACAAAAATAAGTTGGTTATTCTCTTTGCTACCTGGTGCTCTGACTCTCAAAGAACGTTAAAGGAACTTCAAGCATCTCCTTTGCTTCATGACTCATCAGTACAAATTATCGCCATTGGCCGTGAAGAAAATAGCACAACGCTGAGTAAATTTAATATCGACTATCAATTGCCTTTTGACTTAGTTGCAGATCCAGATAGAGCTATTTATAAGCAATATGCCAACAAAGGAGTCCCACGCCTAATTCTACTAGATAAACACAATAACGTCGTAAAAACCCTCATTGGTGAGCAAGCTAACATACTAGATCAAGTCATTTGGTAGTTGGCGATAATAACAGAGGTCTAAATGAGCAATGATATAGTAAATATATTAACCATGGCTAAAGTCATACAAACAGCTGTTGCACCCGTCTTTTTGATCACAGGTATTGCAGCAACGCTCGGTGTTTTATCAAATCGACTCGCCCGTATCACTGACAGGGCAAGATTACTTGACCGAAAAGTCAACTCTAGTCAAGATGACGCTTTGAAAGCATCTTTATGTACTGAGATGCGTGCCCTATTAAAACGGTCTCGCTGTATCCACATTGCTTTTAGTATGAGTGTCTTAAGTGCTCTGCTAGTGTGTGCCGTCGTGATGCTACTCTTCACTTCACACCTATATAAAATACCAGTGGGTATCACACTCTCAAGCTGTTTTATTGCGGCAATGATGTTATTGATGGGGGCATTTTTAGCGTTGCTTGCTGAAGTATTTTTAGCCACTAGAAGTATGCGTCGAGGTATGATTTTTAAAGATTTAGAATAATACAATCACCTTATTCAGCACAAAAAAAACGCCAGTCATTGACTGGCGTTTTTAATTTTAGCTATCAACTTACTTTTGTTTACGACGACGTAGCGCAGCAAACGGAGCAGCCAATAGTGCTAACCAAGCCAAAGAACCTGAAGAAGAACTTGTTGATGCTGGAAGTACTGTTGGCTCTGGAGCCGGTTGCTCAGCTTCCGTATCAACTGTATTCGTAATTGTTACTGTCACTTCAGCAGCTTCTGATGCATTACCAAATACATCAATTGCAACAACCATTAATTTCGCTGTGTTGTTACCTGCTTCGAAATCAAGCACATCAGCATTAGCAACGATTACTTCGCCGTTCATGTTTACTGTGAAAGCAGTGTGTGAAGAAGATTTCACAAAATACTCTTTAACTTCAAGGGTATTTTCTTGTGCTTCTAACTCTAACTGACCAATCACAGTATCTTTCGCTGTATTTTCTTCTACTGAAAACTCAGCTGAATTCAATTTCGGCGCTGTGAATGGATTTTCATTTTCTAATACTGCTGGTGTTACCGTTGCCATTACACCTTCGAGCTCACCAGAAGTAAGTGCAAATGCAGAATCAGCATTGATGTACGCTTTTTCACCCGGCTTAATCTCAGTAACAGCATCACCTGCTGCATTTGTGAATGTTGCAGGAGATGTTGCGAATGTGGTTGTACCCGTTAGTGTATCAGTTACATCGTATGCACCAATCTGATAGCCGTAACCTACTGACGCTTCAATCGTGATTGCATCACCTAGGTTTTTCTTCTCAAGACCGATGATGTCTGAACAACCAGAGAAAGTCACTGTGTTCGAACCCGCTGTATGATACATGCTCGTTAACAATGCCCATTGTGGTGCACCATCAACAATAGGACCACTAACTGTACGTGAGCGGCCAGGTACTGCAGCACTGCGGCCTACATCACTATACTGCGCTAATGCGTAGTCGTAAGTACCGTCGTTATCAAGGTCTAAATTCATTGCATAACCACCTGCTCGACGCAAGTGTGTTAGCTCATCGCGTAGCATGATTGAAGCAGTAAATGCCACACCAGTATCACACCCTTCAGCCGTCACAGCGTTAAATGTAGTGGCTAAAATGTTGAAATCTTTTTCAGACTTACTTACCTCAGTACCCGTTGCAACTAATTGCTCTGACATAGGGGTAATATCTTTAAAGCCATTGTTTGTTGCAACAACTTTAACCTTGCCGTTCATTAGCTCATAACCTAGCTCTAAGCCAACGTTCGCTTTTGGTAGGGCATGATAAACAATGTGTAAATCATGGTCACCTTCAGTATTTGGGTCATCAAAGACTAAAGCGCCATCAAATTCAGATAAAGTCAATGCAGGGCTACGCTCAGCTAGCTCATCAGCATTAAGTGGGTTCTTCAGTTTCCACTCAGGTAACTTAGCAGGGTCAATCGTCAAGGTTACATCAAACTCAACAGTTTGACCTGCTGGTACAGTAACAGATTCAGGCATTTCCCAGCTAGCAGCCCCCGTTGCAGCATCATTTTCATAACGCGCTTCAGTGCGAAGGTTATAGGTCTTAGCTTCGTTTGAGAAGTTTTTCAATGTCACAGTTTTAGTGTATGCCGTTACTTCTGACACATTCTCAAAACCAAATGACAACGCCGCTTGGTTAGTATCAAACTCTGAGTGATAGACCCATGCCGCAACCGGTGATTTAACTGCTTTATCAACGTTCACTAAACCTGCACCAATCAAACTAATAGGTGCCAATGGTGAATCAGGGTTAATCGATGTTGCTTCAACTGTTACGTTCAGATCAGCAGTGTTCATGATGGTTGCTTTAATTTCGTATGCATTACGCTCTGGTAACGCTTCACGAACAAGTGCCACAGCACCTGCTGTCATTGGGCCTGAGAACGAAGTACCCGTTGCGCCTGCAACCTTATCTTGTGTGCCCGTTGCTGCAACTTGAATATTCACACCTGGCGCTGTGATTTCTGGTTTTAATAGACCATTCACTGAAGGACCACGTGAAGAGAAGTCTGCAACTGCACCAGCAACATTCTTCATCTCAACTTGAATCGCGTATTCTGCTGTTTCACCTGCTGCTAATTTGTCTTTTATCGCTTTACCCGCTTGGAAGTTCACACCTACAGAGAAGATAGTGACTTCTGTAGAGCTGCCACCCATTGGTGCTGGAGTACCATTGTCGGTGTTATTAGCAATCAGTACAAATGCCGCACCTTTAGCTTGTGCATTTAATACTTTAGTGACGAATGCACATGCACCACGGTCAATCAATACCGCCTTACCTGTGAAATCCACGTCGTCAGCAAATGCATCACAACCATTTTGGTTTGCATCAGGGTATACAAGCTCTGCATTCGTGTTGCTGAACGAGAACGCGTCCTGTGGACCAAAGCTTGCAGCTTGAATAACAGTCTCAGCACCTGCAACAGTACCTGATGCAATACCTTCTTCTAATGTTGGGTGTGTCATTGCACCCACTGATAGTGCATTTGGTGTCGTACTTGGACCACCGATACGGAATGGATGGTCACCGTCATTACCTGCTGAAATAACCATATTCACACCCAAATCAACAGCGCGTTGAATAAGGTATTGTGTACCACTGCCTGTGTATGTATCACCGAACTCACCACCGAGAGACATGTTGATCACATCTACACGGTCTGAAATATCGCCATCCCCATTAGGATCCATTGCTGACTCGAGTGCCGCAGCTTGTGCTGCGCTTGGACAACCACCACCACAGACAGAATAAACATATAGCTCAACGTCTGGTGCAACACCTGTCACTGAGTGAGAAACCGATGTACCATGACTTGTTGGTGAGTCTTCTTCAGTAGGAACCGCTGGATCATTCTCAATTGGATCCGCATCGTTACGCATATAATCGTAACCGCCTTTGACTTGACCTTGAGGCCATGCAACCGTTGTTGGATCGGCTTGAGCAGCTTCATACGCTTCAACTGTACCGGCAGCTTCATTGAAGATTTTGTGAGTATAATCAATACCCGTATCTAGTACAGCGACCTTTTGGCCCATACCTGTAGCCAAACCTTCAGTACGTACTGGCGTTGCTTTAATGTAGTCAGATGATTCTGCAATGTGCAATTCAGAATCAAACATAGGTAACACACGTTCTACGCGTGCGTCTTTTTCAATCGCTGCTAGCGCTTCTTTTGACGCTTCAACAATCAGTGTAGGGGCTAAAACACGTGTTTGACCAATAACTTTTGCATTGAAGTCTAAACTGTTTAGTTCAAGCGTTAACGCTTCTTGAAGTTGTGAAATTTGCGCCATTGTTGCACGTGCATCACCCGACTGGTATGTGCCTTGTGCATATAAGCTCGCCGCTGACGTTGCTTTCAGTACGATTAAATAAGAAGTTGGCTCATTCTTTTTCGTATCTTGCGCTGTCACTTTAACAGCATCAAAATTGGCAAAATTATTTACCATATTTGCCGTGTTTGCAGAAACACCCGCTGTGAGTAGTACACTACCAACCGCAGCTGCAATTGTTGATTTCTTGATTAGCTTAGACATTAAATTCCCCTAGGACTTGTTGTTAACTGTTTTAACAGCCACCATCTTTATTGTTAACCCTCACATTGGTAACTATTACGTTTGTTGATCTTATTTGACCAATGCGAAGGAACATTAATATAGTGTGAAAGTGCCAACGTAATCAACACCGAAAATACACAAACTAAATCCCCTATTTACATACAGTCAAATAAAAACCATAACCAACTGAAATTACTGGGTATTTTTTTGTAAAAAAAAGTAAACAACATCATCATAAAAGTGACTTATCTCATTTTGAATTGGCATATTGACCATCATTCAAGCCAAGTGATCGCATCACGCTTGCCTTTTCTAATGCATTTACGTAAAACATAAGTCACATAACTTAGGGGCAAAACATGAAAAAACTGATTATATTAAGTGCATTCTTATCCGCTATATCAACGAATGTAGCGGCAAACTCACTCTTTGATAAACCAGAAGACGCTATCGAATATAGGAAAGCTGCATTTCAATTAATTCGTTATCAAATTGGTGACATGGGTGACATGCTCAAGGGAAAGGTGCCTTTTGATGCAGATAAATTTGCTCAGCGCGCTAATAATGCAGCAAGCCTTTCAAGCCTGCCATGGGAAGCATTTACAGCTGGATCAGATAAAGGCGATACAAGTGCATTACCGGCAATCTGGAGTGACAGAGCTAAATTTGACGCTAAAGCTAAGTCATTTGCGGAATATGCACAAGCACTCGCGGTTGCTGCACAATCGGGTGATAAAAAAACCATTGCACCTGCTTTTAAAAACTGGGCTAAAGGTTGTAAAGATTGTCATAAATCTTTTAAAGACTAGGTTTATACTACCGGGCTAAAGTATAAAACGGTGTGAACACACCGTTTTATCTATTGTCTAACCGACGTTAAATAAAGCCATCAAAGGCTCCTGACCCCATAAATACAATACCCCAGTGGAAAGCACAACAAAAATGATATAAGCCACCTTTCCGGACCGCATAAACGGCTTATCCGCCGATTCTGTGGTATACCCCGTCACCAATGTCTTAACCAGTTTTTTTCCTTTCATGCGGTAGAATGCAATCGCACCAATATGTATTCCAATCGCCATCAGTAACAAGTCAATGTTGTCTCGATGTAAATCATTAGCAAGCTCCACCCATGCATATGGCACATACTGTACTAACGGTCCTTCAATTAATATATCGTCACTACTCATTAACCCACTTAATAGCTGGATGAATATCAGAGTAAAAAAGACTAAAACCATCACACTTCCAGCTGGGTTATGCCCCGTTGTCGGTTGATCTTTTAGTAACGCATTCATTACAGCCTTAGGCGAGTGAAAAAGTGAAGCTAACCGCGCGGTACTACTGCCAAAGCAACCCCATATAATACGAGTTAACATCAATGCCAACAACACATACCCCGTTACGAAGTGTAGGTCCAGCCACCCCTCATCACCACTGATATACAAGATTGCAATCCCGCACACCAATAACCAATGAAACCCCCTAACAAAGCCATCCCAAACTTTAACCATTGCGCGCCCCTCTAGTTTCTATTTGGTTATTTGAATCGCTTTGAGTATGACAAACTCTTTAGAGCAACGCATCAATAGATGCGATGAAAGTCTGACCTTATCAGCTAAAATTGCGATAGAATGGCAAGTTATGTCTCATGCCGCTGTGATATATCATACATCGTCAAAATAACAAGCATTGTAACGTGCATTACACGCTCGCTAATAATATGCGTTTACTTTTTTCTAAGGTAACAGCTTGATGTTCACCTAATGCCACCATACCATGGCGTTCTAATTGCGCACATACTTGCTGTGCAACCTCTTCATCCAAACCATGATCACTAAAACGTGTAGGCATATTAACCTGATGAAAAAACTGTTCAGTCAGCACGATTGCTTCTGAAATAGCCCCTTCAGGATCTGTAATATCTAAGCCAAAGACTCGTTCTGCATACTGTAATAATTTTTCACGCTTTTCTTGCCGCTGCTGTACCATCATACGAGGTAAAACAATCGCTAAAGTTTGTGCATGATCTAACCCATATAAAGCGGTGATCTCATGACCAATCATATGTGTTGCCCAATCTTGTGGTACCCCAGCGCCAATCAAACCATTCAATGCCATGGTTGCAGACCACATAACATTTGCGCGTGTTTGATAACTGGCTTCATCATTTAATACTTTAGGCCCCTCTTCAATTAACGTTAATAGTAATCCTTCAGCGAAGCGGTCTTGAACTTTGGCATCGACAGGGTAGGTTAAATACTGCTCCATAGTATGTACAAACGCATCAACAATCCCATTAGTCAGCTGGCGCTTAGGAAGTGATTGCATCACATTTGGATCCAGTACGGCAAATTGAGGCTGTACTAATGCAGACGCAAACGGTAGTTTGTCTTCAGTTTCAATGTTTGAAATAACGCTGAAACTATTTGACTCAGATCCGGTAGCGGGCAACGTCAGCACCACACCAATTGGCAGTGCTTTACTAATTTGTGCGCCCTTAGCAAGAATATCCCAAGGCTCTGCGTCAAACATCGAGGCCGCAGCAATAAACTTACACCCATCAATCACAGAACCACCACCAACGGCCAAGATAAAATCATAACCTTCAGCTTTTATCAGCTCAACAGCACGCATACATGTTTGATAACTCGGGTTAGGTTCAATACCAGAGAACTCACCCCACTCAAATCCGCCTAGCGCTTCAACAACTTGATTATAGATCCCATTTTTCTTAATACTGCCCCCACCATATACCACCAACACCTTAGCGCTTGCCGATATATTGTGCTTGATTTCTAAAATCTGTTGCGCACCAAAGTGAATATGGGTTGGGTTTACAAAATTAAAATTTAACATTACTTTACTTGCTCCGATAACCGAGATGTTGTGATCTGTTTCACCTTTTGATTGTGCGTAGTTTAATTTCAATATAGATAAACAAACAGCTGTCAAATGGCAAATTACCTTTGCTACACAGCAATAATAAAGCGTATATAATGAATTTATCTATATATAGAGGGGTCATATCATGTGGCAAGGGTTAGATGTTTTCTTAGCGGTTGTTGAACACGGCAGCTTTAGTAAAGCAGCCAATGTACTTGATGTATCAACATCTTACGTTAGCAGACAAATTCAACAGTTAGAGCAGCGTCTTGGTACCATATTAATTCATCGCACCACACGTACCCAAAACCTCACAGACAGTGGTCGAGAATATGCGATTAAGCTTAAAGTTATTCAGCAGGAGCTAGTCGATGCAACAAATCATATTCAGGGTATTCAAAGGCAACCCAAAGGGTTAATTCGCATCAGTGGGGCTGGGGATTTTGTCGCCAACAGCATTGCCCCCATTGTTGCTGAGTTTTTAAAACGTTACCCTGAAGTAAGCATAGAGTTTGATTTTAATAATCGAAATATTGATTTAATAGAAGAGGGGTTCGACTTAGCCATTCGCTTTGGCAGGCTTCAAGATTCGAACCTCATCGCGCGAAAGTTGTGTCATCGTCCTATGAGTCTTGTCGCTAGCCCTGAATACATAGCAAACACCCCTATCCCAATTCATCCCTATGAATTGGCCAATCACAACTGTTTAATTGCTATTAATAACCGCTGGCGGTTTAATATTACTCAGCAAGTGGAAGAGATTAAAGTAGCAGGCAATTGGCGTAGCAACAATCCGCACGCTATTCTCAATGCATGTATACAAGGGTTAGGAATTGCACATTTAGCACAAGATATTGTTGCCGAGTCTATTGCAAGTGGCAAGCTCATTTACCTTTTGCCAGACTTTCAAGTGCAAGATAATGCCACGTGGTTAGTTTACCCACGCAAAGATCTCATGCCGTATCGAGTACGGTTATTAATTGAGTTTTTACTCGAACACGTTAATTAAGTGTATGCTAGAGTAGTTGTTATCATTAAAAAGCACAAAAACAGGACCTCTTATGGATACCTTTTATCAGTTTTCTGCCACCACATTACAAGGCCAACCATTCGACTTCTCGTCTTTGCAAGGTAAAGCGGTGCTGATTGTAAACACAGCAAGTGAATGCGGCTTAACACCGCAATACGAAGGGTTACAAGCGCTACATCAGCAGTATGCTGAACAAGGGCTAGTGATAATCGGCTTTCCCTGTAATCAATTTGGTCAACAAGAACCCGGTAGTCCAGAACAAATTCAGCAAGGTTGCTTAATTAATTACGGGGTTGATTTTACCATCATGGAAAAAATCGACGTCAATGGAGAGCATACTCACCCTGTTTATATTTACCTTAAAGCACAGTTACCCGGTCTGTTTGGGCAACGGATCAAGTGGAACTTTAGTAAATTTTTAATTAACAAAGCAGGGCAGCCAATCAAACGTTATGCCCCCACAACAAAGCCCAATAAGCTACGCAATGACATTGAAAAAGCGCTAGCATAGCGCTTAAGGTTTAAGTTAAAGGCACCGTACTTCTGAGCTTATTTATATCTGATACACTTACCTACTCCAAATAATCAAAGTCGTTATCACCAACATCTTTACGCAACCGCTTCTGCTCAAGATAGTCTTCAATCTTACGTTTCACTTTACGTCTTTGCTTATCATGTTGATTTCGCTCTAACTCATCAAATTCACTAGCTGTAAAATCATCATCAAGCCCATCATATGAATATGTTTTACCCACAGTCTGCTCCAATCACGTTACAAAAACAGCGTATCCACGTTCATCAAGTGGCTTACTGCTGTTCACTTCTTAGTGTTTAGTTCGAAATTACCATTCTGAACAATGAGAATTTTTTATCGTGTAAATAAAAAATGCTTATCCATCGTTTTTTGTGGTCAACTTCGCTAAAATTTAGTCTTCTTTACCATTTAACCAGCTCTTTCATCACAACTAAAAAGCGTATGCAATTGATAAATAACAAAAATAAAATTGGCATTCATCTTGATTATTAAAAACTAACCCAATTAAAATCAAGGCATTGTCATGAAAAAATTACTTATTCTCGGCGCATTTGTTACCAGCTCTAGCGCATTTGCAACCCATAGTCACTCGTTGCAATTCAACTCCGATGAGTGCCTGGTTGAGTTCAAAAATGATGTAATGATCACACCAGAACAATTACACATCACCACGGCACAACAAAGTAAGTGGACAATTAATGACAGTGGGGACGTATTAAAGGATGGTGAAAGAGTGTCCCTAACACCAACACAACAAGATGCCATGCGCAACTACGCTGACTCGTTACGCGTTCAGTTACCAAAAGTAGCAAATATTGCGCTAGAAGGTGTAAAAATAGCAGGGGTAGCATTAGATGAAGTAAGCAATGCACTACAACTAAACAGTCTGGGCTCTATCGGCTCCGTACTCGATGAGCTGCATCTTGAAATTAACGAGACCTTCTACCAAGACGGTGCTTTTGTTATGGGGAAGCAAACATTTGACCAATTTGGTAATAACTTCGACCAACAGTTTGAAGAACGGATCGAATCAGCACTCCAAGGTGCCATGATGGAGTCTATTGGTAGTATTTTAGTGGCAATTGGGTCTGAAATGACGAATTCAAATGGTGATATGAGTAGCTTCGAGCAACGCATGGAGACTATGGGACAAGCCATAGAAGAAAAAGTTGAAATGCAAGCTCGAGTCATAGAAAAGCAAGCAAATCAACTATGCGGTCAATTTGAAGACATAGCCCAAAAAGAACAACAGTTAAGCCAAAATATTCCCGAGTTTGCAGGTTACTCTGTTTTTAACGCCCAATAAAGGTAGCCAATACGCAACGTTGAAAAACTATCTCCCAACTGAAATAGTCAGTCAATAACTGGCTATTTTTTTGCTTCAGGCAAAAGCTGACCTAATAAAGCAATGGCCTGCTCTACAACCTCACTCCATACTAAGCCATAACTCATGCGTATACATGATTCATATTGCGTACCCGCGCTAAACAGTACACCTGGTGTAATACTGACCCCTTGTGTAATGGCCAATTGAAACAATTTGGAGCCGCTATATTGACGACCCAAATCGACCCAAATAACACACCCTCCTTGTGGATCGCTCAATCGTACTGAACTTGGAAAATATCGACGCAATGCAGCAACCATCTGCGCTTTATTATCTAGTAAGCGCTTACGCATCAGCTTTAGATGCCGGTCATATTCTCCACCAGCCAAATAGTCAGCTAGCACCCATTGATTCATCAATGAACTGGAGCAACTTAACGCTCGTTTTAAACGTCGTGCTTTTGCAATATGAGGACCCGCCACCATCCAGCCAACACGATAGCTTGGCGCTGCCGTTTTTGAAAAAGAGGCGCATGTAATAACATGGCCCGATGATGTAAAACACTGAGCAGGCTTTCCACGTCGCTCAGTAAAGTGCAGATCCCCGTAAACATCATCCTCAATCAGCGTGACCTGATGTCGCTCTAACAACTCAACCAGTGCCCTGCGACGAATATCTGGCATAAACGAGCCTAACGGATTATTGATACTTGTAGAAAATACACACGCCTTTATATTATGTTTGAGCAACGCTTCATTTAAATCAGACAGCCATACACCATCATCGGGACACACTGGAATTTCAATGGCTCTCAGTCCAAGACTTTCCACTAGTTCCACAATACCAAAATAGCAAGGAGACTCGATAGCCACCACATCCCCAACGCAGGCAACACACTGCAGTGCTATGGCTAACGCTTCTTGAGCCCCATTGGTGATCACGAGCTCTTCTGTATTAACTGCTAAACCCAAATCTAAGTAACGGTATGCAATTTGCTGCTTTAATCGGTGTAAGCCATCCATTGCACCATAACTCAGCATACCCTCCCCCATGTTGTGCATAGCTCGACGCATTAATTTCGCTAATACCTTTTCAGTGCTGGCAACCATCACTGGATTCGCAATACCAAATGACACAACATGAGGTTGATGAATCGCGTCATACACCTGCTCTATAAGTTGCTGTTTATTCACCACAACCGGTTTTTGCGGCAGCTTGACCCGCTTAGGCATTGAGCTGCTGACCTGTGCGGCTTGTAAGAAATAGCCCGATTTCTCTTGCGCTCTTACCTTACCTTGAGCCTCTAATGTTTGATACGCCTGCTTTACAGTGGGAATACTCACCTCAAGCTTACTTGCCATTGCTCGCAATGATGGCAGCTTATCACCAGGACATAAAGTGCCTTGGCAAACCATATCATCAACAAGTGTGATCACTTGCTCATACAAAAATCGTTTGTGCTGTTTCGAAATAACAAAACTCATATACCACTCATCTGTATAGGTCTTTTTTTACTTATTCTGTATATAGCATATACACATTAAGTCTCTACAATAGTACATCTTCTCATCATAATAAATAGTAAGTTTATACTTACAAACCTTAAAGGGCATGAAATGAAAAGTATACTACTGTATACAATGACCGTATTAATTTGGGGGTCAACGTGGTTAGCGATTGAGTTTCAGCTAGGTGAAGTTAATGAAGTTGTCTCATTGTGCCTCAGGTTTACCCTTGCAGCCATTTGCATGTGGGCTTATGTCATTATAAAACGCATGCCCATGCGGTTTAACCTTAAAAACCATTGCTTTTTCATTTTGCTCGCAATGGGGAACTTCGGCTTGAATTACTTGATGCTGTACTTCGCACAAGGGTATCTAAACTCAGCCATGGCATCCATTGCATTTTCTCTACTTTTAGTGCTCAACATTATCAATACGCGCTTATTCTTTGGCAAGCCCATTGCCAAAAGAATATATTTTGGCGCTACGTTCGGGTTATTCGGGATTACCGCACTTTTTTGGCATGACTTACGACAATTTGACCTCAATAGTGGCGCGATAATTGGCCTAGGACTTGCGCTACTCGGTACATTAATTGCCTCATTCGGCAACATGGTCAGCGTAAGAAATTCAAATAACAACATTGGCGTTTTACAAGGCAACGCATGGGGCATGCTATATAGCAGTATACTGCTCGGTGCCTATGTTGTTTTAGCTGGTGAATCACTGATCATTCACGCCAACTGGCAATATTGGAGCTCACTTTTATACCTCGCAGTGTTTGGTACTGTTATTGCTTTTGCAAGCTACTTCTCATTGCTTAAAAACATAGGGCCTGAAAAGGCCAGCTACATTATCGTGTTGTTCCCTTTGGTCGCTGTGCTATTGAGTACATATTTTGAAAACTTTACTTGGCAATCGAATACTTTCATCGGCTTTAGCTTAGTGCTGCTAGGTAATGCCATTGTACTTACCCCTTTTGATAAACTGAAACTACATTTAATTCAATCCCCAGTGAGAAGCTAAACCTTGTCACTCAAACGCCGTCAGTCATTGACGGCGTTTATTTTTATTACAAAATACATATTTCAATCGCTTTCGGAAAACAACTAACGTGCGCTGGAGTTTCTCCTATGATCTCTCCATCGGCTTCTATATCTAAACCCACAGCATCAATACTAAATTGCTGTGACTCTGTTTTATGTACAATCGATAACCGCTCATGTTGAGCGAACAGCATTAACAAAAAAGTCATCAGCCTTGTAATAAGTGAATCGGCATGAAATTCTAGGCAAGTCAGAGTCCCACTTTGAGCATCAGCGCTAGGCGCACAAGGCAGACCTGCTGCAAAGTATCGACCGTTCGCTATCAACATCATCATCATAGGAGTCGGGTGACCGAGCGAGCTTGCAACCTTCACACTTTGGTACGAAACAAGGTTCAATAGCCCAGCCCAAACATAACTTAACTTATTTCGCTTGCTCTGAGATTTGATTGACCTCACTACTTTCGCACTGAAGCCAACCCCCATCATGTTGACGAAGTACCGCGAATTTACCTTGCCTACATCAATCGCCGAATATTTAGTTGAAAAAATACTCCGCCGCCACTGTGACAATGAATAACCAAACTGCCTTGCAAAGTCATTACCTGTACCTGCAGGTAACAATGCCAAGCGGCAAGTTAACCCCACAATGCCATTGATCACTAAATGTAACGTTCCGTCGCCACCGATAACGACTACAACATCTTGTCCTTGCGATAACTGACGGATACTTTTTACATCATTAATAAAGTTTCCCGTGGTAAAAAACCAGTCACAAGTCACTTTTTTACATTGAATTTGTTTTTTTACCCAATCTACGTGCCGCTGAGTACTCACTGCAGTACTTGGTTTCACTACAACCAGCATAGAACCCCTAAATAATTAAATTAATTAATATGAATAATTAGTCAAAATAAAACTCAAAAAAACCACAAAAAAAATAAAAATCAAAAATAAACAACAAAATACAAAAGAACAAAGCATTAAAAAACTGAATAAAATTGCACAATAAAAAATAAACAAAAATAAAAAAACAAAAATGCATTAGTTTTACTTATCCGAAAGCGGTAATTTTTATCGCTTTATTTTTAATCTAATCGCACGCAAAATAGCCTTGTTTTACATACTCTTTGACTTGATAGGAACCGACCATGCTTAATTCTGCAACCACTTATAATGAAACTGTAACATCAACACCAACACCAACCAAAGTACGCTTTGACTGGATGACCTATTTAAATCGCTTCGGTAAATTATATGCTTTAAGCTTTGTGTCTCTTCTTAAGTAATGACCTTGTCACTGAGGTCACCACCTATTAATGAGTGACCTCTAATAAAAAATTCACCTACTCCAACTCCATAAATTTACGACATTTTTCTTGTTTTTTTAAATAAATCACGAAAAACAGTGTAAATTTTGTGCAAACAGTTCAAAAGTAGTTTACAGCTGCTCTTTCGCTAAGTATTATCAGTGGCTCTGGAGAGATGGCTGAGTGGTCGAAAGCACCGGTCTTGAAAACCGGCAAGGGTTTGTAGCCCTTCTAGGGTTCAAATCCCTATCTCTCCGCCATATTTTACAGTTTTGCGCCGGAGAGGTGGCCGAGTGGCTGAAGGCGCTCCCCTGCTAAGGGAGTATAGGGTTTGTAGCCCTATCGAGGGTTCGAATCCCTCCTTCTCCGCCATTTCTTATAAGAAACCGCACTTTTTAATAAAGCGCGGTTTTTTTATGCCTAATATGTTTTGTAGTAGCATCATGCCTTAAGTAATATAAATACTATCATTTGGCCGTTTAATTTTATCGCTCATGCACCGCTAGCTATTTAAATCGACGTATTAAAGTTGCACTAAACATCAACTTACATCCGTGCCTTCATCAAAAAACGCGGCTATACTCAATGAGCGAACCATTACCCTAAAACTCTATGACGTTAACTTTTAAGCACAATTGGCAAAGCTGGCTCTGCTATGCACTTTTTGTATTTGGCTATTTCTGTTCCGGGAAAGTACTCAGTGCTTTTGCTTTTCAAGATCAAGTCCTTCCTATTTGGTTGCCTGCTGGCATAGCATTAATTGGCGTGTATATATGGGGCTGGCGATTCATCCCTGGATTACTGTTTGCATCATTCGCTTTTAATTGGGGTTCTGTATATGGCTGGCAGCCACAAACGGTGCCTTTTGCAAACGTAATACAAACGTTTATTGTTGCTACCGGCGCACTCATTCAAGCAACGTTAGGGGGTTACATTTTACGCGATTGGCTAGGCCACCCACTCCTCCTCAATAGTCGCAGACACATTGTTTATTTTGTTTTAATCCTCGGTATTGCCGTTAATCTCATTTCAGCAAATATCGGCGTGCTGTCTTTGAGTTTTTACCATCCGGATTATCACTTTTCAGACCACTGGCAGAATATGCTGGCATGGTGGCTTGGTGACTCCCTCGGGGTACTCATTTGTGCGCCCGTGTGCCTTATTCTAGTTAACCCCTGGCTTAATAAACCGGTCCCCAAGCATAACTTATTGGGTACTTTGAGCGCCTGTATCGTACTCTTTTTCTCAGTTGCTATGACAACCTACTTATATAATGAAAACAACAATAAAAATGCACATATTGCAGCTGAGCGCGAAGTGAAAATTATCGAGCATATTATTTATCGATATGTGAACCGCAGTATGCTTGCAGTTCAAAGGCTGGCTAACCAACTTCAATCAACGCCAAACTTTGACCGTCAATCTTTTATGGATATCAGCAACGAAATAAGAAAAGAATACACTTTCATCCGCGCTCTATCTTGGAACGCTTATTTAAAGCAAAACAAAAAAAGTGCAATGAATGAGCAATTAAAAACACTTTATGGACCTAATGTTAAAATTAAAGGTCAGCCACTGTTACTCACAGATCCGATGGTTGTAGTGAAATATATCTCCCCAGAACAAAGTAACTACGGTGCGCTTGGGCTTAATATTTATGCCAATCCACAACGACAAGGGGCACTCAAAAAAGCACTCATTGCACAAGAACCCCAAGCGACTCATATTATATTTTTAGTACAAGAAAGCCGCCCATCTCCAGCTTACTTGCTTGTATCACCTGTTTATGAGCACTTAACTAAGCAAACTCACTCACTCAAAGGGTACGCAACGGGAGTCATTCAAGTAGACATTCTGTTGAATGAGGTATTAAAACAAGCCCAAGCACAACGATTTGATATTGCGTTTTTTGACGATAAAAATGATCATGCTTTTTATCAAAGCTATGAAGGGCAAAAAAAAACAACGACAACTAAATGGGTTGTTCCTTTGCATGTTGCGGGTCAAAAGTGGCATATGAAGCTGTCAGTGAAAGATGCATTCACTTCCCACGTAAACAAGTTGCAAACTTTATTTTTATTGACGCTGCAGTTAACCATTACGGCACTGATAACATTTATTTTATTACTCTTTAATTATCAGCATCATGCCTTAAATAACCTTGTGGAGCGACGAACCCAATCATTAGCAAAAGCGAAGCAGCAGTCAGATGAAGCCAACCAAGCAAAAAGTCGCTTTTTAGCAAACATGAGCCACGAAATTAGAACTCCTTTAAATGCCGTCATCGGCTTCGCTTCTTTGGCTATTGATAATCAAAATACCGCCCAACTGCAAAACTATATCCATCGAATTGGTTCCGCATCAAAAACCTTATTAAACCTCGTGAACGATATTTTAGATATCGCGAAAATTGAGTCAAACCGTTTACACCTAGATAAACATACTTTTGAGCTGCAAGCTTTATTAAAACGAATTGACTCTATGTTTGCGACCTCAGCAAACAACAAAAATATTACTTGGACAATCCATCACAACTTACAAAATGAATGCTGGGTCAAAGGCGATGAAATGCGCATTGAACAGATCCTGATTAACCTTTGCAGTAACGCAGTAAAATTCACTCAGCATGGTGGCATTAACGTAAAATTGGAAGTGGACGAAATAGCACCGCATTGCCAATTGCTATTTAGCGTCACAGATACAGGTATTGGTATCAAGGCATCTCAATATAAAGATGTTTTTAATGCCTTTAACCAAGCTGATAGCTCTACATCTCGTGAATTTGGAGGGACGGGGCTTGGCTTAGCTATTGCTAAAGAACTCGCAGAACTAATGCAAGGTAGCCTATCAATTGACAGTCAAGTGGGACACGGAAGTTGTTTTACACTCAGCATCAAATGTGAATTAAGCCAACCACCAACAATTCACAAATTAGAGATTGATACGCAACAGCTGCACAAGCTACATATCTTAGTTGCCGAGGATAACCCTGTTAATAAGCTTGTCATTAAAGCGATGCTTGATACATTTAAAATAAGCCATACGATCGTAGAAAATGGGCAACAAGCAGTCAATGCCGTAGATGTAGATGAGTATGATTTGATACTCATGGACTGCCAAATGCCTGTTATGGATGGCTATCAAGCAACGTCACTGATAAGACAAAAAAAAGATGCGACACAACTCCCCATCATTGCTTTAACCGCAGACGTTATGCCAGAAGACAAAGCACATGCCCTCGCAGTTGGATTTAATCAGCACCTAGCAAAACCTTTGGAGCGTGATAAACTTGCCCAGTGCTTAGCACAGTACTGTTAAAGCATATTTACCTTAGAGATTTGGACTACGATACCTTCTCGCGTACGATAAGGACTTATGCCAAATCGAACTATTTAATCACCGTGACTTGTTATTATTATGTTTAGCTCTCAATTCTTTAGCGAAATCTCAACCATTGGACTACAACAATGGAATACTCTAGCGCAACATGATTTATTCTGCCGCTATGAATGGCTTGCGGCACTTGAGCACAGCCAATGCGTCACTCATAAGACTGGCTGGCAGCCTCAGCATTTAGCGGTTTATCAAGATTCACAGTTAATTGCATTAGTGCCTGGCTATATTAAATCTCACTCATATGGCGAATATGTTTTTGACTGGTCTTGGGCTGAAGCATACGAAAACCACCATTTAGCTTACTACCCGAAGTGGCTCTCTGGCATTCCATTTACCCCAATAACAGGGAGGCGCATACTTACATTAGAGCTCACTGACGAAATAGTGGAATATATTTGCCAAGTATTGCAACAAGCAATGACCCTAAAGCAATGGTCTAGTACACATATCAATTTTTTGACCGAAGCAGGGCATTTTAGTAATACTATGATGGTTCGCCATGCCGTGCAGTTCCATTGGCAAAATAAGTACTTTCAATGCTTTGATGATTTCTTAGCAACCATGACCGCCCGAAAACGCAAAATGATTAAAAAAGAGCGCAACCATATCTCTGCACAATCACTCGACATTGTGTGGTTAAGTGGCGACGATATCTCTACGGAACATATGCAAGGCTTTTTTGCTTGTTATCAACAAACCTATTTAAAACGCTCAGGCCACTCAGGCTACCTCAATTGGGCATTTTTTAATGAGATTAAGCACTCAATGTCGAATAATATACATTTGTGTATAGCTTACAGCAACCAAGCCCTCGTGGCCGCGAGCCTTTATCTAAGCGATGGTGACACTTTATATGGAAGATACTGGGGATCTCTCGCTGATTATCAGCATCTCCATTTTGAATTATGTTATTACCAAGGCATTGAATTTGCGATACACAATAAACTTAATCGCTTTGATGCTGGTGCCCAAGGTGAGCATAAATTAACGAGAGGCTTTGAACCTGTTATCACCTATTCAGCCCACCAAGTCGCACATCCAATGTTTGCCAGCGCAATCACAGACTTCATAGCTCGGGAGCGTACGCACGTAGCGCAATACGCCGAACAATGCCTCACTCAGCTACCTTTTAAAGACCAATAATCGGTTATTCGCTGGCATAGCGTGATCTGCTAATAAGTCGAGCCCACTTTGATGCGCCAACTCTATGATCCATTCAACATCTCGGATCCCACTGCGCGGATCTCGTTGCAACAAATGTTGGTGAAATGCGGCATTACTACTGCTTGTAAACTGCCCATCATAGTTAAATGGGCCATAGATAATCAATAAGCCCTGTTGGCGTAAATGTTTTTTTACTCCTAGAAAAAATCTTTCTACTAAGTCTTTACTCACAATGTGTAATGTATTCGCCGTATAAATGGCTGGCACATCCTCTAGAGGCCAAGCATTCTGTAAGTCCAGCTCAATTGGCGCGTTTAAGTTACTTAGTTGCGCATCATGATGCCAACTTAAAATACCCGCATGATTGACGGCTCGATCGCTGGCTTGCCATTGTAAATGTGGTAAAGCATGAGCAAAGTGAACACTGTGTTGCCCTGTTCCAGAACCAACTTCTAGGACTTTTTCACATGTGGCAAGTAAGGGTTTTAAAATATTTAAAATAGGCTCTTTATTATTTTCACATGCCTGAGAAAAGGGTTTATCTACACTCATATATGCACCTTGATCATTCATCTTTGCGCTATATTGATGCAATATCAATTGCAAATTGCAAGTATACACAGCGAAAAAAACTTAACACCATGTTTTATATGTCTTTTTGTTATTGGCACAATCACTGCTTTATCTACTATGTAATATATTAACAAACCATAGGACAACAATTATGTTTATTTCAACAATTACACATATGCCCATCAATGACACAGGCTTGGTTAACGAGCATGACGACAACTTATTTGTCACTAGTGAAGAATATCGTAAAGAAGTACAAGATCTCTTAACGCCAACAGAACAAGAAGATGTGCCAGCCACAGCATACACCTTTATACTCGGTTACAACTAGCCATGACCACACGCACTCTTCTATTGCGCTAAAACCCTTTTAGTGTAATGATAATGGTTATCGTTACACTAAAAGGGTTTGCTATGCATCCTCATCAGGCTGTCAGCTCTTATTCTCCAAAACTAGCCACTCATTGTAAAAGACCCCAGCTCGAAGCGCCCATGGTTGTGGCACAGTTTATCGATGCCGGTATCACACTTGCCAAATGGTACGGATGCAATAAATGCATGTTGTTACAAGAGCTATATTTAAAGAGAACCTTTGATGAACTACTCCATAACATTGCTGACCCGCTAGTGCATCAAGCATTGCGACAGCAATGTCAAGACCAGCTTTATAAACCACTACTCGCATTAAAACGCTATTATAAATCCATTCCACATGGCAGATCTCGCTTCCTAAAAATAGAACATGAAGCACGAGTTATCAGCCATATATTTAACCCTTATTCTTAGGAGTCAGCATGACCACCTTTCGCCAAGCTTCAGACAGTATGGGTACTTTAGAAGTACCTGAAACCGCTTTATATCAAGCGCAAACTCAACGAGCCATCAATAATTTCACAGTCAGCAATCTAACCATGCCAGCCGCTTTCATCCAGTCACTGGCTTATATCAAACAAGCAGCTGCTGAAACTAATGCTGAATTAGGACACTTAGATGCAGATATAGCGAAAGCCATCATCAGTGCTGCGCAAAGCATTATTGATGGAGAACATTTGGCACATTTCCCTGTAGATGTATTTCAAACAGGCTCAGGCACGAGTTCAAATATGAATGCCAATGAAGTGATTGCCACGCTTGCTAGTCAGCAAAGCGGCCTAGATGTCCATCCAAATGACCATGTTAATATGGGGCAAAGCTCTAATGATGTCATACCAACGGCCATTCACGTAAGTAGTGCAATCGCTGTTATTTATGACTTATTACCTGCACTTAAGCACCTTTCACAGAGTATTGAGCAAAAATCAGCAAGTATTGGCCATCATGTAAAAACCGGTAGAACGCATTTAATGGACGCTATGCCGGTAACATTTGCACAAAGCCTAAGCGGGTGGCAGCATCAAATAGATAACGCGTATCAAGGGATACTAACAAGCGTTGAAAAAGTATTTGAACTAGCTCAAGGTGGCACTGCTGTCGGAACCGGCGTAAATGCAGACGCTAAGTTTTCTAACTTATTTAATCAATACCTCAGTAGTAATGTCGGAATTCGCTTCTCTGCAAGTCAAAACTTCTTTTACAGTATTGGCTCTCAAGATGCCATTGTTGCACTGTCAGGCCAATTGAAAACGTTGGCTGTCGCTAATATGAAGGTTGCGAATGACCTTCGCTGGATGAATTCTGGACCATTAGCAGGCCTCAGCGAGATTGAGCTTGAAGCATTACAGCCAGGTTCTTCCATTATGCCCGGCAAAGTAAACCCTGTAATACCTGAAGCTGCAGCGATGGTGAGTGCTCAAGTTATTGGCAACGACGCAACAATTACAGTGGCGGGCCAATCTGGTAACTTTGAACTGAATGTTATGCTACCAGTTATTGCCCATAACATATTAGAAAGTATCGATGTATTATCTAATGTAAGCCGTTTACTTGCCGATAAAGCCATCTCTAGTTTTGAGGTAAACGAAGGCAACATAAAGAAAGCTCTCGCTAAAAACCCTATATTAGTGACCGCATTAAACCCTGTTATCGGTTACGAGAAAGCAGCAAAAATTGCTAAATTAGCTTACAAAGAAAGCAGGCCAATCATTGATGTTGCCAGTGAAAATACCGATCTATCCATCGAAGAACTTACCGCATTACTCGACCCAAATAAGTTAACCCAGGGCGGGCTATAAGCTTACTTTAGGCCATTGGTTTAATACTTTTAAGCGTCAATGGCCTTGTATCGTTGTGAAAACAAAGGCAAACTGGATCATAAATAACTCAGGATACCCTTACAATGCAACAATTGCTCATCAGTGCGCTTTTGCCTCTTTTCATAATCGGATGTGGGTCTACAGCTCAAACAGCTCAAACAGCTCAAACAGCTCAAACAGCTCAAACAG
>NZ_JAGJEK010000029.1:0-82615 GCF_018101015.1 Pseudoalteromonas sp. MMG005
AATTGCTAATAAAGTAAATTGCGACACGATTAAGAGAAGCCAAAATACTTTCATTTTTCTTAACTCCATATTTATATCTCTCACTTCAACTTATCCAAATCCACCCCAACTGAAATTTTTACAAAAACGGCTGTAACTTCTGTCTTAACTTTATTACCCTCAGCTGCCATTGAGCTATTACCATTGTGAACTTTTACTGCTAATTTCACCCCTGAACTACTATCTGAAGTTTCTTCTACCTTAACAACTTGAGCTTTTTCTTCAATAGATTGCCGATAGAATAACCTAGAGATGACACTGAATAACCTTACTGAGTTAGTTGTAACTTACCGAAATAGCGCGGTGTTTCATAATCGGCTCTATCACTGCAGGTTTGGGTAGATTCAACCCTTAATTTTAAGGTAGACGATTCAGCATGAAGCAAAGCGCGACATAAATCAGGGCCATTTTGAGTGTTTAAAGAAAGCGCCCAAACATTGCTATTGCCTTCTTCCACACATACTGCTGGGGTTTGATTTAAATACGTAAAATATACAATGTCATCGACAATTTTTACATTTGATATATTTGCCAAAGCAGTACTTGAAAAAAGCGCTTAAAATAAGCAATTTTGTAAGCATTACCGCTTTTACTATTGATTTAATAGGTATAATGTAGAGTGCTAAGTTAAAGGGGCCGCATTTTAATCAAAATATCGTTAGGTGTCAAAATAGGTAAATTCATATAACTCAGTCATTTCCAACAACAAAATGAAAAGCATAAAGCGATACAGTAAACTGTACAAATAGCGGAGTTAGCCCCTTTTTGGGCTGCGGGGGCACTGTGCAGCATAACCGCCATATAACCTTAACGTATGAATATATTGAATGTGTGCGCTCAAAACTTCAGCGGCTCAACAACGTTCCTCGATATTTCGCTATTTACCATTTTAGAGGTTTAAGGTGACCTACAGAAACTATTTCATAAAAAAACCCAGCTTATCGCTGGGCTTTTAATGTACATTAATCAACGCGTATTACTATATGCGTTTAGTTAAAATTTATAATTGAACTTAATATACGCTTGTCGTCCTAGTGCACTGTGGGTTTTATTATCTACTCCCATTGACTCTGATGGTGCTTGAGGCGCTTCTTCATTAAATAAGTTGGCTGCACCGACTGTCAGTACCAATTTATCAAAACCGACATAGCTGACTGTGGTATCAACGGTTGTCCATGAGTCAATTTCAAACTTATTGCCATCGCTGTCTTCCAAGTCTTTATATGAATCAATGTGGCTCACACTTAAGGTTGCCACCCAATCGTC
The DNA here is from genome assembly GCF_018101015.1 of Pseudoalteromonas sp. MMG005. NCBI lineage: Bacteria > Pseudomonadati > Pseudomonadota > Gammaproteobacteria > Alteromonadales > Pseudoalteromonadaceae > Pseudoalteromonas > Pseudoalteromonas sp. MMG005. The sequence goes on from NZ_JAGJEK010000029.1 coordinate 1,306, forward strand.
ACGATTCCAATCTACACCACTGGTCCAACGCAGCTCAGGGTGTTGGTATTCACCGTTACGGTCGTCAATCACGTTAATACGATTACCTGCGTCGTCACTTTCAAACGTTTGCTCTTCAAAATTAAGCGCATACGTTAGGTTATAATTGAATTTAAACTCACCTAAATTGTCGGTCATTAATTTATATTCTAAATTAACGTCAAAGCCATCTGTTTCACGGCCACCAATATTCACAAAGGTGTCGTTAATTTGTAAAATACGACCCAATGTACTGCCCTGATTTGGTGCGCGTACTACAAGGCTTGTATCACTGCCACAACAATCAACCAGTTTTTGTGCGCCAATTTTCTTGATCAGGTTTTCTTGGTCATAATTCCAGTAATCAACACCAATACTGAAGTTATCTGTTGCTTCCCACACCACGCCTAAGTTGAAGTTTTCAGACTCTTCTGGCTGCAAGTTTTTGTTACCCGCCACAACCGCAGTGTACTCTGTTGGTTCACAATCCACTTCAGCACCTGTTTGACGACAACGCTCTTTATCAATCACACTTGGGGATTCATCGGTACGGCCTAAGTGTAACTGAACCAGCGAAGGCGCTCTAAATGCGGTACCCCAAGAACCTCTCACAACAAGCTCATCAATCGGTGACCAACGAAATGCCACTTTTGGGTCGGTAGTTGTACCAAAGTCACTGTAATCTTCATGACGTACGGCCAATTGCAGCTCAAGGGTTTCAAGTACCGGAATACTAAATTCAGCGAACACAGCGGTATTGTCACGGTCGCCATTGGCTTGTGTTGCTTCTGTGCCAAATATCTCGCCACGTAGATACTGGCTATCTGGGTTATCTTCGATTTTCTCATAGCGATGCTCAAAACCAAATGCCGCAGCGATATAGCCCGCATCTAATTCATACAACTCGCCAGAAATAGTACCATCTAAAGATTGCATCGTAGATGATCCATAACGTGTTGTTGTGGTCTCGAAAAATGCTAACCCTTCCGCTGTATTTGTGCTGGGTTCAAACGGGTTCCATAAACCTGTATCGATTGCTTGCTGCGCCCTAACTTTATTCGGGAAACCGTCAAATCCGCGCTCTACCGCACTTGAACGGATCATGGAATAAGCCACTTCCCAATCCCACTCTTGAAAGTTACCACGGGCGCCTAGTACGCCTCGATAATATTCTGAGTCCACATCTTTCTTTCGGTTGCCAATATCAAACGTACGACGGCGCATTGAAATATCAACACCATGTAGGAAATGACTTGGGTCGTTTGCAAGAGGATGATTTGGGTTGGTCCCACTCATTGTTAATTCTGTAAAACTTGGGCTGCCAGCCCCTTGAATAAAAGTTGACGTATGCTGTGCCGAAAACTCTGCGAAGCCTTCAACATCATCCATTATTTCTTGCACACCATTATAGTTAAAGCTATAGCGCTCGGTTGATGGCACTAAACTCATGTGCGGTGCATAATCATATCGGCATATATCACCAATGATCAGCGAAGGGTCACATTTGTCATTCCCCCACACATCTGCAAAAATCGTTTGCCTAACTTGTGTGCCATCATCTTCAACGCGTACCACAGGCAATGCATTCCACTGAGCTTCAGTCAGCATGCTACGCACCACTTCAACGCTACCTGGAATACCTGAAGAACTTAGGGCATTGTTACCACCGCGAAAGCGCTGATCAGCGGTAGCCGCGTAGTCTCTATCTGAATAAAAGATATCGCCGCGTTTGAAATAGTCTAGCGAGAAGTTATGGTTGCCCTTGTCATTTGATGAGCCCCACAAAATAGTGAAATTGTGTTCTTCTCCGCCGCCATCGGCTGTATCAGACACTTTACCCGACACTTCAAACCCTTCAATATCGTCGCGTAAGATAATATTAATTACCCCAGCTACCGCGTCAGAGCCATACGTTGCCGACGCGCCATCTTTTAGAATATCGATACGTTTAACCGATGAAATAGGAATACTGTTTAAATCTACAAATGATGTTTCGATGTCTTTTGCAAACGGGCTCACAGCAACGCGGCGGCCATTAATTAAAACTAACGTAGAAGATGCACCTAAGCCACGCAAAGCAACACTTGATCCCCCATTGGCTGTATCATCACTTGAGTTACCTTGTGTACTAAATGTACCAGCGCCTGATACGGGTAACTTTTGCAGGGCACCGATTAAATCGGTTGAGCCCGTTGCCGCAAGATCCGACGCAGACAATGATTGAACCGGTGATGGGCCTTCCATATCTGTTCGCTTGATATGCGAACCGGTTACTTCAATTCGTTCCACTTGATTTTCTTCTGCAGCAAGCGCTGAACCAGAGTGTGCAAGCAAGATTGCTGCTGACAATGCACTGAACTTAAATGTTGTCTTCATTATGTTTGTCCCTGTTGTAGTGTAAGTTATTGTTTTAATTAATCACATAGAGTTTTATCACAATTTAAAAAGACAAACAAATCAACATATTTACAACAAAAACAAAAACCACGTACACAAAATGACAACAAAAAAACAGTAATTAGCCCTTATAACATGTACCTTTAGTTATTTTATTTAGCTTTACTGAATGGAATGATTAAAAAAACCACACCCCACACAGCATTAAAATTCGCATTTTTTTAACATTAAAGGTACATAGCCGCGCCTGGTGAGTCTCTTGTTACCTTATTTAAAGCACTCTACAGCCTACCTTTTGTCGTGTTTCACAAAACGACTTAAAATTATTTAGATAATTGTAAGTAAATGAGAATACATAATTAGAATCTATATTTGCATTAGATACATTAGCAATATTAATACAAATAGCATGCAATATACATTTCAGTATTGCATTTGATGAAACTCAATTCACTTAAACTCTGATCAAAAGAATAAATAACCCTTGATTTACGATATTTTATGAATAAAATCACCTTCGTTATAAAGTTGTAACTCTATAAACCAAAATAAACCTTAAGGATGAATTATGAAAAAGCTAATCGCTGCATTGATTGCAGCCACGACGTTAACCGTATCTGCGCAATCAGATGAAATTAACACACAATTATTGAGCCAAAAAATAAAAATTGTCGCAATAGGACAAAGTGGTTTTGACCCAAGGTGGCGGGAACCAACCTGCAGTATTACAAAAACAGATAAAGATGAGTTTGGTCAGTCTTATATGATAAGCCATTTTGATATGTGTACCTGCCAAAACAGCTTAAAAGCCAGTTATTTAATCGAAGATACTCAAGATAACCCAGATCAAAAAGCCGTTATTTGTTACATTCCCAACAACTAGCATTATTGTCGGTCGCTTTATTAAGCGGCTGATATAAAATCCCCCTAAACAACCTTATTATCTGTAAAACACTCACAGTTTACCGTATTACTGCATTTATTATTTCTCTTCTAAAATTAGAAATGAACTTCTCTTTGCCTTTTTGTAAACTTTCCCTGATAGAACCTTGTTCAAAAAAACACCTCAACGACTAAATAAAACACACCCGCATACGTTTAAGTAACGTTTTTTACAAAAAAAACATAACCGTTTAAAAATAGGAAAATGACTCTATATGAAATTATTTAAAGGACTAAGCTTTACCATTGCATTATTGCTGAGTGTCTTTGCATTACCGCACAAAAGCTATGCTCACGGATTTATGCTTTCCAACCTCGTGCTAACAGCAACTGTATCCTCAAATAGCAACTATAAAATTTACCCGCATCAATATAATAGTGCGTCGTGTAAAAAGGCCGAAGAGTGGAAGTTCAGTGTACACGATATACTTAATTACGACTGGCTCGAAAATGCCATGTTGATGACCAATGGAGAATGCTACATTAATGGGTTGACGACCAACGATGCTGCCATTGACGGTATGCTTCAAGACATCTATGAACCCGCGATGGACCAATTTTCACTTATTAGACAAAACTTTCAAGAAATAAATACGCAGATCGTGAATAACATCGCCTATGAATCTGATGGAAAAATATCAAAAATAGACACCACCATTGTGGGTGATATTGTCATCTCAATAGACGGTGTGGTTAATTCAAATGGCGATGTACCAGTCAAAATTCATGGCTTTGACGCAGTTACAGTAGGCAAAATCACGAAAAAAATACTTTTCTCTAATGTACACATTTACCCTAAAATCACCTATGCGAGCGTCAATTTAAAAGGTCGATACAACATACATAATCGAACTTTAAATATTGATTCTAATTTATCCAACTTCCGACCCGATGTAGCGGTAGATGTTGATATTCCCTCTTTCTTAGACCTACTTGACAGGCTGACACCTAAAATATTTGAAACACTACAAAGAGAGTTTGGTCGCATCGTTATCGACGTATTTAAATTCGTTGGTGTCGATGTCATAAACAAAGCACCACAAGCAGTACAACATAACGTAACGGTTAGCAACTCTTCAATTGTGCCTATTACACAATTAGATAGTTATCAAAGCGGTGACAGAGTGAAAATGGATATCATTTTATCATGGGGCCAAGTAAGACTGGTTGATGCTCAAAGTGATATTGCCTTACGAATATGGTTGACCTATATATTCTAGTGCGTATTTGGGGTTAAAAAGCGTGCTTTTTAACCCCACTCTTTATGTTAATATACATCAACTGAAATCGCAGCAATCCGCCACTTCTCGGCTTCCAAAAGAGACGCCGATTGCTCTTGAGTTAATATTTGTTCTTGCACTGCCAGCTCTACTTGCTCGATAAATGACAAACTAACAGTATCTACACGACCTTTAACCCATTTATTAAACAGCGCCCTATAATTAAAAGTAGCACGACTCAAGTTGTATGCATGCTCCATAGTATGAATAGCACCTTGATCTCCTATGCGGCATAAATGACTCACTCGCTCTCTAGATGCATCGCTTTGGCGCAATGCTGAACACACTTGTATCACCAATTTATCATTGGGTTGTTTGCAACCATGACCCACAATGTACATTAACCGTTTTAATACGAAGGCAATTGGCATATTGGCAAAGTTATCGATGAACTCATCTAATGCGGTAAATCCCTGCGCCAAATGGTATTCCACTGCGTAGCATACACTTGGCAGGTCACCTTGCTGGCGGCCATCATGTTCATACTTTTTCAATACGCATGACGCTAAGTATAAATGACTCAGCACATCTCCTAATCGCGCTGAAAGCATCTCTTTACGCTTTAACTCACCACCTAACCTCAGCATCGCGAGCTCTGCATTTATCGATAAACAGCTACTCAGCCAGTTTAATTTCTGATAGTACCTTTTTGTGGGCCCCGATACAGGTGAGGCCGAAAATAAAGCGCCGGTTAGTCCATAGCCAATACACTTTATTGCATTGACACCAGCATGCTGTAAATGCGCCATGAGTAGTTTATCAAATGGTTTAACCGCTTCATCTGCGGGTTTATTTTGAATCGTTTGTATCTCTTGAAAAATGTAAGGATGGCAACGTGTTGCACCTTGACCAAAAATCATCAGGTTGCGCGTCAAAATGTTAGCCCCTTCAACCGTAATTGAAATAGGAATGCCCATATAATTATTTGCTAAATAATTGCTTTGTCCTTTTTGGATGCCTTTTCCAGCATGAATGTCTAACGCGTCATTCATTACAACTCGCGACATCTCAGTGAGGTGATACTTGGCAATTGCCGTAATAACCGCCGGGCTTTTCTTCATATCAATAGCCTGCGCCGTTGTTTGCCTACACGCTTCAATACTATAAGTCAGCCCTGCCACTCGAGCTAAGCTTGCTTGAACGCCTTCAAAAGCCCCTATAGGTACACCAAATTGAGACCGAACTTGTGTATATGCAGAGGTCGTTCGCGTGCATAAGTGCGCCGTGCCGGCACTTAATGCCGGTAAAGAGATCCCTCTACCGGCGCTCAAACAAGACACTAACATACGCCACCCTTTGCCTACTCCTGCTTGCGAGCCAATGACCCAATCCAGAGGAATAAATACATCCTCTCCTTGCGTTGTGCCATTCATAAACCCTTGGTTAAGGGGATTATGCCTCTCACCCACTTTGACTCCTGGATGACAGGTTGGGATCAGCGCACATGTGATCCCTAAATCTTCAGTGTCTCCCAATAGCTTATTAGGATCATAGGCCTTAAAAGCCAAGCCTAATACTGTGGCGACCGGTGCTAACGTAATATACCGCTTTGACCATGTAAGACGTAAGCCAAGCGTGCTTTTTCCTTCATACTCTCCTTCACAAATAATGCCAAAATCTTGGATACTACCAGCATCTGAGCCTGCATCTAACGCCGTTAATGCAAAACAAGGTAACGCGTCGCCTGATGCCAGCTTTGGTAACCAATCGGCTTGCTGTGTCTGTGTACCGTAATGTAAAAGCAACTCCGCTGGACCCAAACTATTAGGTACCATAACAGTGACTGCTGTAGAGAGGCTTTTGCTGGCAATCATTGCGACAATGGTCGAGTTAGCTTGTGCACTAAACTCCAACCCCCCAAATTTTTCAGGGATAATAAATGCAAAAAATCCCTCTCTTTTTAAATACGCCCAAACTGCTTCAGGCAAATCTTTATCAGCTTGAATTTGTTCTTCATCGAGCATATCGAGTAGGTGAGCAAGTTTTGTATTAATGAAAGCTTGCTCTTTATCGCTCAGCTTAGGGGCATCTATTTGATGCCACTGTTGCCAGTTAGGCTTACCTGAAAACAACTCCGTATCCCACCAAGTATCTCCGGCTTCCATCGCTTCTTGCTCGGTCTGACTCAAAGTAGGCAGCGCCGATTTAAAGTATTTCATGGTAGGCAGGGTAACCAACTTATATCTAATTGAATGCACCATAAAAATCACACACATAGCGATAATAACCAATACAATAAAGCTCATTTTTGACCTCCTGTTCACAGTTTATGTATTGAATTAAAATATAGCGTAAACTCAATTTAACACTGCATTTATCGTACAGTAATTGTAGCTCATCATCTTCACTGTTATCATTTCCCTGCTTTTACAACAACAAGTGATAATTTCATGAAACCACAATTTAAACTTAGCTTTGGGGCATTGATTGTCGCAAGCACATTAGCTCTGACAGCTTGTAACAATACAGCACCTAAAAACAAACAAGTAACAGAGCAAGATGCTGAGCTATTTCTAGCTCAATCAGAAAAAACCTTAGTTGATTTGTCTGAACGCTCTGGCCGCGCAGAATGGATATACGCAAACTTTGTCACTGAAGATACAGCCAGCCTTGCCGCTGATGTGAACAGAGAACAAACCGATATCATCGTGAAGTTAGCCAGTGATGCAGCCCGGTTTGATAACGTAAAGCTCAGTGACGATAATCGTCGAAAAATGAATAAATTAAAATTAAACCTTACGCTGCCTGCGCCTCAAGACCCAGAAAAGTCAAGAAAGCTTGCCGCACTTAAAGCCGAGTTAGATGGCCTGTATGCAAAAGGTGCCTATTGTAAAACGCCAGACGAGTGTTTAAGTTTAGGTGACATGACGTCAAAAATGGCTTCTAGTCGGAACTATGAAGAATTACTCGATTTATGGCAAGGATGGCGACAAGTTTCACAACCTATGCGCCCTTTATATGCGCAACAAATAACCCTAACAAATGAAGGTGCTAATCAACTAGGTTACGCTGATACCGGCGCTATGTGGCGCAGCAAATATGATATGCCTGCCGACGACTTTGCCACTGAATTAGATCGTATCTGGGGCCAAGTTAAGCCTTTATATAATGCATTACACTGCCATGTTCGTGCAAAACTTGGTGAAAAGTACGGCGAAGACAAAGTACCTCAGAACCAGCCAATTCCTGCGCACTTGTTAGGCAATATGTGGGCGCAAACATGGGGTAATATTTACGATGTTGTTGCACCAGAAAATGCAGATCCCGGCTACGATGTAACTAAATTACTTGCCAAACATAATTATGATGAATTAAAAATGGTGCAAGGTGCAGAAACCTTCTTTACCTCGATGGGTTTTGAAAAGTTGCCAGACACATTTTGGACTCGCTCTTTATTTACCAAGCCAAAAGATCGTGACGTACAATGCCACGCTTCAGCTTGGAATTTAGATAACAAAGATGATTTACGTATCAAAATGTGTATTCAACGCACTGGTGAAGAGTTTTCAGTTATTCACCATGAACTAGGCCATAATTTTTATCAACGTGCCTACAACACCCTACCTTATTATTATCAAGAAAGTGCAAATGACGGTTTTCATGAAGCGATTGGCGATACGATTGCTTTATCCGTTACGCCTGGCTACTTGAAAGAGATTGGATTACTAGAACAGGTTCCTGACGAATCAAAAGACATTGGCTTATTGATGAAAATGGCACTCGACAAAGTCGCATTTATTCCATTTAGTTTATTGGTTGATCAATGGCGCTGGCAGGTATTTTCAGGGGAAATATCACCTGAGCAATACAACCAAGCTTGGTGGGATCTCCGTAAGAAATACCAAGGTGTACAAGCACCTATCGCACGTAACGAAACCCATTTTGATCCAGGTGCCAAATATCACGTACCAGGTAATGTACCCTACACTCGTTATTTCTTAGCCCATATTTTGCAGTTTGAATTTCATCGCTCATTGTGTGAAATTGCCGGAAGCAAAGAGTCAATTCACCGTTGTTCTGTTTACAACTCAAAAGAAGCGGGTAAGCGTTTAAACACCATGTTAGAAATGGGCAGTAGCCGTCCTTGGCAGGAAGCATTAGAAAGTGTCACTGGCAGCAAACAAATGGATGCAACCGCGATGCTTGATTACTTTGCACCACTACAAACTTACTTAGATGAACAAAATAAAGACCGCCAATGCGGGTGGTAATTTAAGTACTGTGAATTAATTTGTCACAATTGCCACACTCTGAAACAGTTTTCTGCTTTAAATTCAGTACACAACAGGGTACTGTTCAAAAAAAGGAGAAATTATGTCGCTATTTAGAGTGTGGCAACTTGCTCAGTTTGAGCTAACACGCCTCTTCGCTACCAAGCGTGGCCTACTTGCACTCAGTGCGTTTGCCATGGTTTGGTTTATGATCCTGAACTATCTAATTGCGCAAGCTGTGCCATTTATCAGTAGCCCTGAGTTTTCTGAGGTTGCACAAGAACTTGCTGGTAACATCGGGCTACAAGAGCTCGTGAGTTGGCCTCAAGCTGAATTAGCGGTATTTTGGTTAATTGCATTATATAGCTTTCCTGGCTTTTGCATTTTCGTCTGTTCAGACCAAACTGTCGGAGACAGGTTAAGAGGGACACTTCGCTTTATCAGCTTACGTTGTACACGTGATGAAATCTTACTGGGTCGCTTTCTCGGGCAATTACTCATTATCGCGATCCTTATCTCGCTCACCGTATTAGCCACATTTCTCGTAATGATTTATCGAGATATGAGCCTATTTGGTTCGGGGCTCGTACTTAGCCTACAGTTAATTCTTCAGCTTGTTATTATTGTTATGCCGTTTATCGCACTCATGTCGCTACTCAACCTTATATCCAGTTCTTCACGCTTAACTGTTGTGTTAGCCATTTTGTTATTCACCTTAGCGAATGCACTCATTGGATACCTAAGTTACTACCTGCCTATTATTTCAGGGTTATTATACGCTTTCCCTGGCGTGCAATTGTTGGATATCGCGCCACAAACCTCAACATCTATGGTCAACTGGCTATTACCTATAGGACAGAGCGCTGGTTTGTTAGCACTTAGTGCATTTACATTTAGAAGGCGCTCACTATGAACTCTTTAATTCAGGTTAATAACCTATCCAAACACTTTGGTGATAAATACGCTCTAAATGATGTCAGTTTTGAGGTGAAGCAAGGGCAAACGGTTGCATTGGTTGGGCCCAATGGCGCAGGTAAAACAACCCTATTCAGTATATTATGTGGGTATCTTCGACCAAGTTCAGGGTCAGTAAGCATTATGGGAAAACCGTTGGGTGATCCCTCACTGTTTGGTACACTCAGCGCCCTACCTCAGGATGCCACCTTAGATCCACGTTTCTCATTACAAAAACAGCTCAGTTTTTATGCTCGACTACAGGGCTTAAGCCTAGCTGATGCTACTAACGAAGCCAGCAGAGTGCTAGAGCTGGTTGGTTTAGCAGATAATCACCACGCTAAAATTAGTGAGCTGTCTCATGGCATGAAAAAACGTGTTTGTATCGCACAAGCGCTTATTGGTGAACCAAAAATAGTTCTGCTAGATGAAGCAACTGCTGGGCTCGATCCGTTAAATGCACGAGAGATACGTCACGTCATTGCCTCATTGAGTGAAGATATTACCTTTATATTAAGCTCTCATGACCTTGCAGAACTAGAAAAGCTATGTGATCACGTTCTATATTTAAATCAGGGACAGCTTACCACGCATGACCGTGATACCAGTACAGGCAGTAGCCAATACGTTACATTAACGCTTATTGATAGTCCCCGTAATGCCATTGAACAATTGAAGCAACTTAATGGTGTTTTACACGTTTCCCAGAGCCAAAACAAAGAATATATTATTGAGTATCAAGCCAACTTTGAACAATTTGATATACACTTGCTTAAATACTGTCACAAATTAAGCTGGCAGTATCGCCAATTAGTTAATGGGCATACTCTTGAAAACCAACTTTTTCAGAAGGATTAGTCATGGGATTATTAAGCGGATTACTCGGCAATGCCAGTGAAGTAGATAACGACAAACTTGATGAGTTGCTCGCTGACACATTAATTGAGTCAGAAGAAATTGAAAAAGCTTACCAAGTAATACGAGATATGTTTGTTTTTACCAACAAGCGTCTGTTACTTATTGATAAACAAGGTGTAACTGGCTCAAAAGTGGAAATACTCTCTATTCCATACAGTAAAATAACCAAGTTTAGCAAAGAAAGCGCCGGTCATTTTGACATGGACTCAGAACTCAAGATTTGGGTAGGCTCTGACGTAGAGCCGCTCACAAAAGAGTTTAAAGCCGGTGATAATATTAACGACGTATATAAGATCATGAGTAGCTATATACTATAGATATTATTTCGTTACAGTGTACGTGTATGAAGTTGTCATTGCTTCATACACGTACAAGTTTAACCAAACAGTGGTGTTACAGTCGCATTTTGTTGCTTTTTGACCATAATGAAATACCTAACCTTTCAATCATCACACTTAAATTAAGGCCTATTTTTTCAGCCAACGGCTTTTTAATTTTATAGCTCACCTTAAATAATTGAAAATGTTCATTGAATGACAGCAGCACATCATCACTGGTTTTTATTTCGTCAACTAGATTAAACGACTGAGCATGAGTTGCAAACCAATGCTCTCCAGTAGCAACCGCTGAAATATCTAATGTAGATCTATGCTCTGCAACGAATGCCTTAAATAACCCATGAGTATGTTCGATTTCTTCCTTAAACTTTTCACGACCTTTATCGGTGTTTTCACCAAACATAGTTAAAGTACGTTTATATTCTCCAGCTGTTATTTGCTCAAAATCTACATCATTCTTTTTTAAGATTTTGCTAAAATTAGGGACTTGGGCAATAACCCCTATCGAACCAACAATCGCAAAAGGTGCTGCAAATATTTTATCTGCTACGCAGGCCATCATATAACCACCGCTTGCCGCAACCTTATCAATACATACAGTCAGAGGTAAGCCATAATCTTTCACGCGGATCAGTTGTGATGCTGCAAGGCCATAACCATGCACCACTCCACCACCACTTTCTAAATTCACTAACACCTGATCTTTTTCTTTATCTGCGATTGTTAATATCGCACTGACTTCTTCACGTAAACTCTCTACTTCATGGGCATCCATACTGCCATTAAAATCGACCACAAAGACCTTTCCTTGCGGCGAAACCTCATCTTGCTTTTTAATGGCTTTTTTATGTGCCTTCAGCGCTTTTTTATCCAATGTTTGCTCAATAAATTGGTTTCGTGTTTCATCAATTTGTTTTGATAGGTCTTTCAGCTCGATTTCTCCAGCTTTTCCTTTTGGCTTTTGGCTTGCACCAATAATCATAACTAATATAACCCCTATTGCAGCAACAATGGTGACTGCCTTAGCTAAAAATAAGCCATACTCAAATAAAAATGCCAACTCGAACTCCTATAAACTTTGCCAATAAAAAAAGCCGCTAAATTTAGCGGCTTTTCATAGTGAACTAATTGTAATTAATTAGCAATAACTGCAGGATTAGTTACTTGTAAAAACAACCCTTTCGATTTTAAATACGACACAAGCTGAGTTTGCATTTCAACTGTTGCCATCGCATGACCTTGCGCTGTACCACCTGCTCCTTCACTGAATGCAGTGGTGATAATTGACCCATGATGACCTTGGCTGAAATTAACCACATAATTTCCTGCTGGTTGTGGTCCAGCTTCTGTCACGGTTTGTAATCCCATAAAGCGTGCCAACGGTGTTGAACCAGACAGTGGATTCGACGTTGTAGGTGGAATAACAGTATCCGGCTTATTACCATCAACACCGCCCGTCACAACATTCATATACACTGGTGTGTTCACCGCTTGCACAAGCCCAGCATAATTTAATGGGTCGGCACTATCTAATGCAGATTGAGCTGCAACCGCAAACTGCTGAATAATCCCATTGATCGCGGCTAATGATGCCGTGTCTCCGGTTTCGGTTAAGTGTTTAATATACGCAGCATAACCACATGGAACTATGTTTTCCGCGGTACAACCAGCTACGCCATCGCTGGCTAAGAATGCCAAGAATGCTTTAGAGGCAACGTTACCCGCTGCGCTCAACACTGAGCCTTGTACAAATGAACCAAATTGTTCTGATGCAATTAAGAAGCTAGCAATCCCGCTACCACCGCTGGCAAGTGCCGCACTTTGAATTTTAAACAACCCATCTACTTGTTCGTTCAAAGGGGAGTTTGTATGTGCAATAAAGCTTGGTGCTACAATAGAACCCAACGAGTGACCGACAAAACTCACATCTGTTGGATTTAAACCAATTGCTGGGGCACCAAAATTAAGTCCTAAACGCAGTGCAAGTAAGTCAGCTGTTGATTGACGTAAGTTATCACGTGCGACTAACAATGATGTTAAATTCATGTATGACAGGATTGACCCTGTCGTGGCATTAAAATCGTCAGAGCCATCGTTATCAACATCAATACCACGTTCACCGTGCATTGGGTGGTCAATAGCAACTGTGGCAAAGCCTTGCGCACTTAATGCTAAAGTTAAACCTAACATGGTCTCTTTATTGGTGGTTATACCATGTTGTAAAATAACAACTGGCCACCCTGTTGCTGGTTGCTCAATACCGAGTAGTTGCGGAATTGGTTTAGTAATTTGCACCGGCACATTAGCTAGCCATTGCTGCTTAGGAATACTGTTAAACTTTGTGACGTGACGGACTGTGTCTAGTCCAAAGTCCCTTAGTAAACCACTCGATAATGCTGCACAAGCCGCATCATTAGTGCCAGCTTCAGGCGCAGGTAACGTACCTCCAATAGCCGCTTTATAACCGGCAACCACTGCACCATTATCACATCTGGCTTGCCAATATGTATCAGCTAAACTCTCTATACCTGTGGCTTGTGGCATACCTGAGTACATAGGCAACTGAATACTGCCTTTCATGTATTGAATGGCTTGAAATGGTGCAACAGCTGCTGCATCTTGACCACCCATAACCAGCACATCTCTTACTGTAATTACAGGCTGTTCGGGTACTGCTAACTTCGGGTTCGATCCCGACGCTAAGCTCGCTGCTAATAAGCCTTTAACCGCACTCATTGCTGGGCCGACCGACTGAATAGTCGCAGCAGCAGAATAAATAATGTCTTCTTTGCTTAGTGCACCCAATGCGTCATCAAAACTCCCGCTGGTCACCGCCGCTTCATAACTATTAATCGCTCCTTGTAACGCAAGCTGAGCTGGTGTTACAAGTGGTGCTGATTGCCTAGCTAATGTATAGGTCGATGACGCTTTCACTGGCCGACCATCCGCCATTTCGATACCAGATGTTAATACCGTAATATAAGTTGAACCGGGTTTAAAAGGTTTTAACGGTTGAATCGCAATTCCATCACCAGAGCTGGTTAGCTGAGCGATAAAGTCCCCCGTCAGCCCATTACTTAACTCGGCAATAGACTTACATGCAGTCCCTACAGGTTTAGTTTCACACTCACTGTCGGCTGAACTGGTCCCCATTATCACTTCGAAAATACGGACTGAGCCAGGGGTTTTTACTGAGTCTCCATTCACACTCATTCCAGCGGCCATATTTAAATCAATAACATAAGGCATTTGTGAAGACCAACCATCCAAGGCCCCTAAAGCCAATGATGGGTTTGCGTAGTGTGCACGTGTGATTGCAGGGTTGCCTTCTGCATCCAGCTCACCGGGTAAATTGAGTGTGCCATCTTTGGTGCCACTCAATAATAAATCATTTGGTATAGATATAACCCCATTTGAGGGATCGAACTTAATTGAAACAGAAGGAAGTACTGGGGTTGTTTCATTTTTGACATCTTCTAATGTTTCACCACCACCACAGCCAGCTAGGACTGAAGTGACTGCGAGTGAGAGTAGCATTTTTTTCATTTTTTAGGCTCCGACAGAATCTTATTATTATTTTGCTGTAATTAGTTAAATTTTTGTAATCGTATTTTTAATAAGACATTAGACCAGTTAAAGTTAACGCAAAGTGTAGCCTTTCGCCACTTATATTTACAATAAATTCGATAACTTGAGTGATTGCTATGATAAAATGTCCAAAAGTTCTAATTTGGGGTCCACGATGCACAACTATCAAGCTGCGGCAAATGCCTTAGAAAATAAAACCATACTTATTACTGGCGCAGGCGACGGAATTGGCCGCGTAGCTGCTATTACTTACGCAAAACACGGCGCTACTGTAATCCTACTGGGCAAAACAACACAAAAACTCGAATGTGTTTACGATGAGATAGTCAATCTTGGCTATCCTAAGCCAGCTATTGTACCTTTAGATATGCGTGGCGCAACAAAACAAAACTACCGGGATCTTGCTGCTACGATTGAGCAGCAATTTGGACAATTAGATGGACTACTCAATAATGCCTCTATTTTAGGTTCACTTGGGCCCCTTGAGCATTTTTGCGTATCTACTTTTGAAAATATTATGAAAGTAAACGTCACTGCGCAAGCTATGATCACTAAATACATGTTCCCATTACTGAGAAAATCTGCTTCTGCATCTGTTGTATTCACTTCTTCTGGAGTTGGGCGTCAAGGTCGTGAATTTTGGGGACCTTATGCGATTTCTAAATTTGCCACTGAAGGCATGATGCAAACTTGGGCTGCTGAAGTCGGTAAAACCAATATCCGCATCAATTGCATTAACCCAGGCGCAACTCGAACCAGCATGCGTGCTTCTGCTTTTCCCGGAGAAGACAAAGACACATTGAAAACAGCTGAAGATTTAATGCCTACTTACCTCTACTTAATGAGTGAAGATTCAGCCACTGTAAATGGTCAATCAATTGATGCTCAACCAAAGTAGCATAAGTTCAATATTGATTCGATGTACAAGTCAGTGATGAAAAAAGCCGCTTAATTAGCGGCTTTTATATCATCTCGAACCATCTCGACTTACGATTGACGACGTTTTGGCTTTTGAGCCCGTTGATTATGTTTTTTAACGGCCTTACGAATTTGATTGATTTTCGCACGCTTATCTTTGCGTTTTTCAGGCATAACAGACAACTTCGTTTGCGTTTCATTAGGCAAACGAACTGACTTTCTTAAGTAATTTACATCCGCCAGCTCAAGCTCTTCCCAGCCACCTTGCGGTAATCGTTTATTTAGCTCTAGTTTTCCATACCGGATGCGGATCAAACGCGATACCTCAACATCTTGAGATTGCCATAAACGTCGTACTTCGCGATTTCGACCTTCGGTCAACATAACATTAAACCACTTATTTATTCCTTCGCCACCCATTGGCTTAATATTAAGGAATTTTGCATGGCCATCTTCTAGCTCTACGCCTTTCGTTAATGTACGTAATGTTTCATTCGTAACTTCACCAAAAACGCGTGCAGAGTATTCTCTTTCTACTTCATACTTGGGGTGCATTAACCGATTTGCTAATTCACCATCGTTCGTAAATAACAATAACCCTGATGTGTTAATATCCAAACGTCCGATCGCAATCCATCGTTCACCATCTATACGAGGGAGCCTATCAAATACAGTACGGCGCCCTTCAGGATCTTTTCGGGTACACAACTCGCCTTCCGGCTTATGATACATAACCACACGACAAATACGATCTACTTCTTGCTCTATTTTAACAATGTGGCCATCGACACGGATCAATGCATCCTCTTCAACTCGGTCACCTAGCTTTGCAACCTTGCCATCTACACTGACGCGGTTTGCGTCGATGTACTTTTCCATTTCACGGCGCGAACCCACACCAGCTCGGGCTAATACTTTTTGTAACTTCTCACTCATTCGGATGATTCTCTCACAGAAGGATCGCTTAATATCTGGTCAATTTTAACGTCATGCTGCTCAGGTAAATCAGGCAACATACTTAAACCAGACAACGAAAAATAATCTAAAAATTGGTTGGTCGTTGCGTATAGTGCAGGCTTACCCGGCACTTCTTTATAGCCCACAACTTTAATCCATTCCCGTTCCTGCAAGCTCTTCATTATATTTGAGCTTACTGAAACGCCTCGTACTTGCTCTATTTCACCACGTGTAATCGGCTGTCTATACGCAATTAACGCCAATGTTTCTAAGGTTGCACGTGAGTATTTTGGTGCTTTTTCTTGCCACAAATGACTCAACCAAGGTGTCAACCTTTTACACGCTTGAAAGCGATACCCGCTGCCAACTACTACAAGTTGAATACCGCGAACTTGATAATGCTCTGAAATAGAGTTAATAGCCTCATCAATTCTCATATTTGAGGCTGCAATATCTTTCAATACTGTTTCTTTTAATCGCTTTTTTGACAATGGTTTATCTGAAACAAAAATGGCAGCTTCTATTAGCTCTACTAACTGCTCATCACTAACACGCCGCATTCTTTACACCAAAAGCAAAACACAATCCCCTATTATGACAGAGGAAAGACTACTCTTGTAGTTGTAAACTTAAATAAATCTGACTTGAAGGTGAAACTTGCAAACAATCTATTAATTGTTCCTTAATCAACTCCAAAATTGCAATAAATGTGACAACAACCCCACTTCGCCCCTCGTCTATACTAAATAAATTAGTAAAAGCACACGGCCCGTCATGATCTGATAAATACTGTAAAATGTCACTCATTCGCTCTCTTGTAGAAAGCGACTCGGCACTCACTTGATGATGATCAAAAGTTCGTGCACGTGCCATGACCTCAGTTAATGCCAATAATAATTCCTTTACGTCAATATCAGGGCGCTCTGAAATCGACGCGTCACTGTCATCAAATAAAGCATGCGCAACAAAAATATCTCGCTCAACTCTGGGAAGTTCGTCTAAATTTTCTGCGGCAACTTTAAATTGCTCATACTCTTGTAACCTGCGTACCAACTCAGCCCTAGGATCTTCCTCCTCCTCAAGCTCTTCGTGTACAGGCAGCAGCATTCTCGATTTAATTTGGGCTAGCAAGGCTGCCATGACTAAATATTCACCAGCCAGCTCAAGTCGAAACTCTGTCATCAACTCAACATAAGCCACATATTGTTGCGTGATACTTAGAATCGGTAACTCTAAAATATCGAGTTTATGCCGCTTGATTAAATATAATAGTAAGTCCAGCGGACCTTCGAATGTCTCAAGAATAATCTCTAATGCATCGGGCGGAATATATAAATCTTCTGGCTTTTCAATAACCGCTTGCCCATTTAAAAAAGCAAACGGTTGGGGGGTGTCTGATACAACGGTCATTATTGAGTATCAAGAAAAGGGTGCGGTATCACCACACCCTACACGTAAAATATCGATTTCATCTTCCGATAAATCAATCACCGTGGTCGCTTGTTCGATCAGGTAGCCACCATGAATGATCAAGTCAACTTGCTTTTCAATTCGCAATCGAATTTCATCTGGATCTGACTCCGTGAACTGCTCGTCGGGTAAAATTAATGAACATGACATCATTGGTTCAGCCAGCTCTTCTAACAAAGCAGCAGTAATTGGATGATCGGTAACCCTAATACCTATCGTCTTTTTCTTATCATTTAACAAACGTTTAGGAACTTCTTTCGTACCTTTAAAAATAAAAGTATAAGGGCCTGGCGTATTATTTTTGATAAGTCTGAACATCTGATTATCCACTCGCGCATAAGTCGCAAGCTCAGATAAATCTCGGCACATTAAAGTAAAGTTATGGTGTTTTTCAATGCCACGAAGGCGCTCAATGCGCTCCTTTGCTTGCTTGTTACCAATACTACAGCCTATGGCGTACCCTGAATCAGTCGGATATACAACAACCCCACCTTGCTGAATAACCTCCACGGCCTGTTTTATTAGGCGAGCTTGGGGGTTATCTGGATGAATATGAAAAAATTGGCTCATACTAACATTCCTCGTTTTCTTCCCAAAACTGCCAAACACCTTGGCAATCTTTTGGTAAGTATAGGTTTTTCCCTAATTCTAGCCAAGGCATTGGATAATGAAAGTCTGAACCTTGGCTTGCAAGCAACCCATATTCACGACTCAATAGTCCCAAAAACTGCCGCTCGCTTGGCGCTTGTTGTGGTTGAGCCACTTCCATAGCCTGACCACCTGCGTCTGAAAATTCCTGCAACAATTTGCGTAACCATTTATTAGACATTTGATAACGAGCAGGATGGGCTACAACACTTATGCCACCAGCAGCTCTAATCGCCTTAATTGCTGTTGCCATATCACACCACGTACTTGGGACATACCCAGTTTTATTGCGCGCTAAAAACTTCTTAAACACACCTTGAATGTTATTTGCAACACCTCTTTCAACCAATGCTGCCGCAAAATGAGCGCGCGTTATCTCAGCATCACCAGCGAGGAGTTTTGCTTGCTCATAAACCCCTTCGTAGCCTCTTTTCGCCAGTCTAAAACCAATCTCTTTCGCCCGTTCTTCTCGTTTAGATTGTTGCTCGTTCAGTAACTCCATCAAGTCCGTTGAGCTTGTATCAACTGCAAGCCCCACTATATGAATTTCAAAACTTTCCCACCGCGTAGAAATTTCAACACCTGGGATGAGCTTTAATGGCAGTGCATGTTGCTCAATATAGGCCTGAGCTGGCAATATTGCTGCAGTTGTATCATGGTCGGTAATTGCCAATACATCTACGCCTTTTTCCGTTGCGCGCTCTAAAAGTTGTGGAACCGTTAAACGTCCATCAGAAAAAGTGGTATGGCTGTGTAAATCATATTTAATCAAACTAACTCTTTTATATCTGGTAGCTTTTTATTAGAAGCTAAGTATAACACCGCTTAGTGCTACGAACTTTGTATATTTTTTATATTTTTCTGTCACTATCGCTGTTTTGCCCTTGACAGTATTATACCTAGTAGGGTTTACTGTGTGCATTAAAGATACATAATGATGATTAACCACATGCTTAACTTAACAACAACAAAAAATTGGTGGTGGCGCTCGTAAAGTCGGGTGTTTCGTTGTATCTAACGAAAGTTTAAACCCGCATCTTACGCGGGTTTTTTTATATCTAAATAATTGTTAAAAGTTGGAATTATATATGTTAAATAACAATGCAATGACACATTCTTGGTGGTGGAGCTTAATATAGCGGGACGGCATTGTTATAAGTATTTAATCGCCCCGCTCAGTAAATTACTAGCGGGGTTTTTTGTTTTAGGGGAATGAGGTTTGATTTTTAGTCATATAACAACAACACCTGGTGAGGTGACCAGTATACGACAACGGCGCGACTATATAAGTAGCCCACTGTCGTTATATGCAACACTAGATAAAAGTAACTCGCTACTTTTAGAGTCAGCTGAAATTGATTCAAAAGACAATGTAAAAAGCCTGATCCTCGTTGATGCGGCATTACGGATTGAATGCCAGAGTAAGCAAGTTCAAGTCACTGCGTTATCAAATAATGGTAAGCAATTATTGGCACATTTGGCTGCTAATGTTCAGAACTGTAACGCCCAATTGGAGGGTCCATTACTTACCTTAGAGTATCGCTGCAATGATGCTCAGCTTGACGAATATAGTAAATTAAAAGCTGATAATGCATTTAGTGCGTTAAGAACCTGTATCAATGAAATAAAAAGTAACTCAGATACGCCGTTTTCTGTGTTTCTAGGAGGCGTTTTTGCTTATGATATGGTGGCTAATTTTGAACAGTTATCCGATGTAGATAACGATAAAAACACCTGCCCTGATTACGTTTTTTACCTAGCCGAAACATTGGTTGTTATTGATCACCAAGAAAAAACTACCGAACTGATTGGCAATGTATTTAATGGCCCTGACGTACATGCAAACTGCTTTGAGATCGGAAAACAATTAGAAACATTAAATGCACAGTGTGATGCAGCAATACCCTATACTCCTTCATTAATTTCAGGTGAGTCTAAAGTTGCAGTAAACATTGACGACAAAACTTTTTGTGACCAAGTTAGTAAGCTCAAACAGAACATTATTGACGGCGATATTTTTCAAGTTGTACCTTCACGTACTTTCTCATTGCCGTGCGAACAACCACTATCTGCATATCAACAGCTTAAAATTCAAAATCCCAGCCCATATATGTTTTATATGCGTGACCAAAACTTTATTCTATTCGGTGCTTCACCTGAGTCAGCATTAAAGTACAGTGTAGATAGTAACCAAGTTGAGGTATACCCAATTGCAGGCACAAGGCAACGCGGTAAATTTGCCGATGGTACGATTAACCCAGACTTAGATAGTCGCATAGAACTCGAATTGCGAGATGATAAAAAAGAACGCGCGGAACACCTAATGCTCGTTGATTTGGCACGAAACGATGTCGCTCGAATTAGTGTCGCGGGGACTCGTCATGCCAAAGAACTGTTAAAAGTTGATCGTTATTCTCAAGTGATGCACTTAGTTTCTCGTGTCGTTGGACAGCTAAAGCCTGACCTTGATGCATTACACGCCTATCAAGCATGTATGAACATGGGGACTTTGGTTGGTGCACCTAAAGTAAAAGCAGCAGAACTCGTACGTCAAACAGAACAGCATAGAAGAGGAAGCTATGGTGGAGCGGTAGGTTACCTAACTGGAGATGGCACTATGGATAGTTGTATAGTGATACGATCAGCATTTGTTAAAGATAATATCGCATACGTACAAGCGGGTGCAGGAGTTGTTTATGATTCTGTTCCGCAAGCTGAAGCGGATGAAACACGCGCAAAAGCTCAAGCAGTGATCAAAGCTGTGCAATCAACATATCAAGGAGATGCACATGCGTAATATTAAAGTCTATTTCCTCGACAACTTCGACTCGTTCAGTTACAACTTGGTCGATGAACTGACCTTGTTAGGCAACGAGCTGGTCATTTACCGAAATAATATCAGCGCACAAAGAATATTCTCTGAAATGAATAAAGAAACGCAGCCGGTAATGTTGGTGCTATCTCCTGGTCCTGGTAACCCAGCCCACGCTGGTTGTTTATTGGAATTAATAGCATTGTGTAAAGGTAAGTTCCCAATGCTTGGCATTTGTTTGGGCCAACAAGCATTAACGCAAAGCTACGGTGGCACCATTGGTCACGCCGGTGAAACGGTACATGGTAAGTCTTCTATTATTCAGGTAGAAGATCACCCTGTATTTGCGGGTTTGGGCGCACAATTCCCTGTAGCGCGTTATCACTCACTTATGGCAACATCAGTTCCTGACACACTCACAGTTATTGCCCAGTATGAAAATATTCCAATGGCTATTTATCATGTAGAAGATAGAGTGATCGGATATCAATTTCACCCTGAATCTATTTTAACCCCTGATGGTGCCAAATTGCTTAAGCAAACCATCGACTATCTCACTCGTTAGGAGCCAACATGGATAGTTTAAAAAAATTACTCGACCAACACTCTCTGAACTTTTCAGAAGCTCGTGCACTGTTTGATCAAATCATGTTAGGCAATATCTCTGACATCGAATTGACTGCCGCACTCGTGTCTTTAAAATTCAAAGGTGAAACAGTAGATGAAATTGCAGGTGCAGCACAATCTATGCGCAGTAACGCACTCGCATTTGATAACCAAGGTTTACATTGCTCTGATAGCTGCGGTACTGGAGGTGATGGGTCTAATACCATTAATGTCAGCACAACCGCAGCCATTGTTGCTGCCGCATGTGGCATAAATATGATCAAGCATGGCAACCGCAGTGTGTCTAGTAAATCAGGGTCAGCTGACTTGCTTAAAACCTTAGGTATTAATTTAGAAATGACGCCGGCACAAGCCAGTAAATGCTTACACAGTACCGGTTTTACATTTTTATTCGCGCCTCAATATCATCAAGGGGTGAAGCACGCAATGCCAGTACGAGGCGCATTGAAAACCCGCACTATTTTTAATATTCTTGGCCCGCTGGCTAACCCTGGTGCGCCACAAACGCAATTACTGGGTGTTTATGACCCTGCTTTGTGTAAGCCTATGGCTGAAACATTAAAGACTTTAGGAACCCAACGAGCGATGATAATACATGGCAGTGGTACTGATGAAATTGCCCTGCATGGCACAACAGATGTTACAGAACTGAATAATGGCCACATTACACAATACACATTATCTCCAGAAGACTTTGGGGTAGCACATTTCCCACTTACAGATATTGCTGGGGACTCACCTGAATATAATGCTAAAGCCAGTCTCGCAATTTTAAACGGTCAGGCACCAACAGCTCATAACGCCGCAATTGCTGTGAATGTTGCAGCGCTATTAGTCATGAATAACAAAGCAGATAACTTTAAAGATGCGACTCAACAAGTCCTTGACGTACTCACATCTGGATCAGCTGCTTCAAAACTTGCTGAAATTGTAGAGGTAAGCAATGGCTAACGTATTAGAAAAAATTGTCGCTGACAAACGCAATGAATTAATCACGCGCAAAGCGGAGTGTGCACTAGCTGATTTTATTGAAAAAGTGCAGCCCACGAAAAGAGATTTCTATGCTGCACTCGCCAAGAAAGGGACGCAATTTATTCTAGAGTGTAAGAAGGCATCACCATCTAAAGGGTTGATACGTGAAACATTTGATTTAGACGAAATTACATCTGTCTATAAAAATCACGCGAGTTGTATCAGCGTGTTAACCGATGAAAAGTACTTTCAAGGCAGCTACGATTACCTTGCCTACGTGCGCGAAAAAGTAAACCAACCACTTATTTGCAAGGACTTCTTCATTGATGAGTACCAAGTTTACCTAGCACGGCTACATGGTGGAGATGCCATCTTATTAATGTTATCTGTATTAGACGACGCACAGTATAAGACACTGGCTAAAGTGGCTCACAGTTTAAACATGGCGATACTAACAGAGGTCAGTAACGAAGACGAAGTCATCAGAGCACTCGAGTTACAAGCCAATATTATTGGTATTAACAACCGTGATTTACGAGATTTAAGTACCGATTTAGCGACGACTGAACGATTAAGAGCATTGATCCCTGATGATAAAGTTGTTATTTCAGAATCAGGAATTTATACCCACCAAGACGTGAAAAGACTCGCACCATTATGTGATGGCTTTTTAGTAGGTAGTTCACTGATGAGTGAACAAAACCTCGACGAGGCCTGCCGCAAATTGATCTTAGGTGAAAACAAGGTCTGTGGCTTAACACGCACCCAAGATGTCGTGTCAGCCTATGAAGCCGGCGCCGTGTATGGAGGGCTCATTTTCTATTCTAAGTCTCCCCGTTTTGTTGACTTAGACTGCGCTAAAGCATTAGTTGACAGTGCCCCACTTCGATATGTCGGAGTGTTTGTTGATGCTGATATAAACACCGTTGCCGATCACGCTTTAACCTTAAAGCTCAGTGCTGTACAGCTACATGGTTCGGAAGACGAGCAATATATTCGTTCTTTACGTGATAACTTACCTATCACTTGTCAAATTTGGAAAGCGCAAGGTATAGAAAGCAACTTACCCTCTCCTCTTGACGGGGTTGATAAGCACCTATATGACACGAAAACAGCCAACGGTTTTGGCGGGACTGGGGTGACATTTGATTGGCAGTTATTAACTAGCCACCCAGTGCGCAATTTTATGCTGGCCGGTGGGTTAACACCTGAGAATGTTGAAACCGCGGCACACTATGGAGCACAAGGCTTAGACTTAAATTCAGGGGTGGAATCAAGCCCTGGCAAAAAGTGTCAGTTCAAACTGAAAGACGCTTTTACTAACATTAGAAATTACTGAGGTGGAAATGAATAATGCAGCCTATTTTGGTGACTTTGGTGGCATGTATGTCCCAGAGTTACTTGTTCCAGCACTTAAACAGCTAGAGCAAGAGTTTAATAACGCACAACAAGATGCCGGTTTTTTACAAGAGTTTCAGCAACTTCTTAATGAATATGCAGGACGCCCGACACCGTTAACCCTAACGCGAAACCTAGTGAAAAACCCAAAAGTAAAATTATATTTAAAACGCGAAGATCTATTACATGGTGGAGCGCATAAAACGAACCAAGTGCTTGGTCAAGCGTTATTAACCAAGCGTATGGGGAAAAAAGAAGTCATTGCTGAAACAGGTGCAGGACAGCACGGCGTTGCTACAGCGCTTGCATGCGCATTGCTTGATTTAAAGTGTCGTGTATACATGGGCGCAAAAGATATTGAAAGGCAACAACCTAACGTCTTTAGAATGAAATTGATGGGTGCTGAAGTGATCCCTGTTACAGCTGGGTCAGGTACCTTAAAAGACGCAGTAAATGAAGCGATGCGTGACTGGTCTGCAAATTATCAAACGGCACACTACCTGTTAGGTACAGCTGCCGGCCCTCACCCATTCCCAACCCTCGTCCGTGAGTTTCAAAAAATGATCGGTGAAGAGGCCAAACAACAAGTACTCGAAAATGAAGGTCGTTTGCCTGATGCTGTCATCGCCTGTGTTGGCGGCGGCTCTAATGCGATAGGTATGTTTAGTGACTTTATTGATGAACCAAGTGTTAAGTTGATTGGGGTTGAACCAGCCGGAAAAGGGCTCGAAACTGATGAGCATGGCGCTGCATTATGTAAAGGGACTAAAGGTATACTGCACGGCGCTTATACCTATATTATGCAAAACAGCGATGGTCAAATTGAAGAGTCATATTCCGTTTCTGCAGGACTTGATTATCCGGCTGTAGGCCCACAACACGCTTTCTTACATGAAACCGGCCGAGCGCAATATGTTGGAATTTCAGATACTGAAGCACTTGACGCGTTTCAAGCACTTGCCAAATATGAAGGGATCATCCCTGCGTTAGAATCTAGCCATGCACTGGCTTACGGATTGAAGTATGCAGAAAACCAAACTGATGAAACGGTTATCGTGGTAAACCTCAGTGGTCGTGGTGACAAAGACTTAGCCCACGTACACCAAGTACTGAATGAACGAGGAGCACTATAATGAGCCGCTATGCTAAAACATTCGACCAATTGGCGACACAGAACCAAGGGGCGTTTGTGCCATTCGTCACCATAGGTGATCCAAACAAGGCACTAAGCTTAGATATTATTAAAAGCTTAATTGACGCAGGCGCAGATGCTTTAGAACTCGGGATCCCATTTTCAGATCCAATCGCAGACGGGCCTGTAATACAATCTGCTAATATTCGTGCCCTTGCAGCAAACGTTAACACCGAAGCGTGCTTCGACATTATTAAACAAGTGAGGGAATATAACCAAACTATCCCTATTGGCTTACTTTTGTATTCTAATTTGATTTTTGCGCGTGGTATTAGTGCCTTTTACCAGCAAGCACACGCTGCGGGTGTAGACTCTATTCTCGTTGCTGATGTACCGCTTCACGAATCAAAAATGTTCCGCCAAGCAGCCCAGCAAGCGCAGATTGACCCCATATTTATTGCGACACCGAATGCAAACGATGACACATTACGCGCATGTGCAAGCTATGGAAGAGGCTACACATATCTACTATCACGAGCTGGTGTTACTGGTACAGAATCAACGGTACAAATGCCCGCTGATTCAATCGTCACGCAACTCAAAGAGTTCCACGCTGCCCCAGCACTACTGGGGTTTGGTGTTTCCAGCCCTGAACATGTTAAGGCCGCTTTAGACTCTGGGGCTGCCGGAGCAATATCTGGTTCAGCGGTTGTAAAAATTATCGAACACAATTTAGATGATCCAACAACGATGCTAAGTGAGCTAAAAGCCTTTGTTAGCAAAATGAAAGCTGCGACCCAAAAATAACCATTTCTATCAATATTCAGCTAAGGCAGACTTTAATGCCTTGGCTGGCTTAAATTGCACTTTATTCGCTCCTTCGATCATAATCTCTTCCCCCGTTTGTGGATTTCGACCACTCTTTGCGGGGTGATAACTCAGTGCAAATGTACCAAAACCAGATAATGGAACCTGATCCCCTTCGGAAAGGCGTTTAGTAATGCTGGATAAAATACAATTTAACACCACTTGTGACGACTTTTTTGTTAAGTCGCTGTGTTGTGCCATTGCTGCAATCAGTTCCGTTTTGTTCATTATATATTCTCTTTTTCTTTAATCATAAGCGCCAGTATAGAGCACATTAACTGAAGGGTTGCTGAGGCTAAGGATTTAAGTAATAAATGTCAATCTTGAACTTATGCCCAGTTCTTGGTAAAACCATGGTAGAGAATTCAAAAAGGTAAACATAAATGGTAGCATTGCTAGAGTATCTTCCGTTAATTTTGTTTTTTGCGGTCTATAAATTTGTCGATATTTATTGGGCGACGGGTGTTTTAATTGTCACTTCATCAATTCAACTTGGTTACCATCATTTTGTGCATGGAAAAATAGCAACTCGGCATTGGATATTCTTTGCCATCGCTTTGGTTCTTGGTGGCCTCACTATTTTATTTCAAGATGAGCAATTCATAAAGTGGAAGGCAACGGTCATATACGCAGTACTGGCAGTCAGTTTAATCATCTCTAGATATATTTTTAAAAAGAATCTCGTAGAAAAGGCGCTTATTGGCGTACTGAAATCAGCCAATGAAAAAGGCGATACCGATGCACCGCTCAATATTGAGTTACCTAAGCACATATGTGAACAACTGAACCTAATGTGGGTCGCTATTTTGGCTTTTATTGCAGGCCTTAATATATATATAGCGTACAATTTTTCGCTTGACTTTTGGGTCAACTTCAAAGTATTTGGTTTAATGGGGATCACGTTCGTCGCCATACTGATTACCATGGCAAAAATATACAAATACTTACCAGAAGACCAAAGTTAAATTGTCATAATTGCAGGCGCTTTTTACTGCTATAGTTTTTTTAAACTATACAACTAAGTGAGAAGCGTCTTTGAATGCAAGTCAATATCGTTGGTGTGAACTCTTCCTCGTTTTCTTTTGTTTACCCATTTTAGCTTACTTTTTTCGCTATCATCTCTCAAACTGGTTGTTCCCTGCTCTGATTATTCTTATGACGGTGTGTACATTCTTACTGCTCACCGATCCACATTTTAAACGTTTTCGCTTAACCAGTTTAGGGCAATTCTCTACTGTGAAAAAACGCATATTCACCAGCTTTTTTGCCGGTGCATTATTTTCAGCCATGTTGTATGGATTATTAAACCAAGGTAATTGGTTTAGTTTCCCGCTCAATTCAACCACACAGTGGCTCATACTCCTAATTGCTTACCCTTTGCTGTCAGTATTGCCACAAGAACTTATTTTTCGCAGCTACTTTTTTCACCGTTACAAACGAATATTACCAAATAAAACCACGCGCATTATCCTCAGCGCCAGCGTATTCGCGTTAGCCCATTGTGTATATGATAACTGGGTTGCAATTGCGCTCTCATTTGGTGGGGGTTTACTATTTTCCTATACATACGCGCACAGTCGCTCACTCCTAGTATGTGTCCTTGAACATAGTTTATGGGGATTATGGATATTTACACTCGGTATTGGGCATTATTTAGACTCTGGGGTATCTTTTTAGTGGTACTAAAAATGTGTATTACCAAGATGCTTAGCATACGCCAGCCATAGACCCTATTAAAATCACGATTCTGGTTATCGAGGAAATAATACAATGCATTGCTGGCGCATGTTATAAATGTATCTGCGTTGTGTAACGCTTACAGTAACTTACTTAAATGAACCAAATGCATCATCTTCCCCATACACTTCTTGGCTATGCTCTATAGCTAGCTTAAATGTATGATCCGTCAGATCATTTAAACAATCCGTATTCGGTTTTGTCCAAGGGTTCTCCATAAAACTCTCCATAATATCAACACCACAAATACCTTCGCCCGCCGTTTTAACCCCCGTATTAAACACCACGCCATGTGGCGCATAAGGCACTTCTATAAACCGTTGATTTATATTGGTGAAAGATGACTCAATCGCCTTTGCGTGAAATATAGGTGTGGCGTGATCTAATGTGCCATTGAAGGCTATAAGTGGCATATAGTGCCTCATGCGTTTATAAATATATTCTCCTATATATCGCTCTGACCATGTACTTTGGTATTTGGCCGATAATGCATGATCTGCTAAGGTGAAACATACAACAGCATTCGTACAAAATAAGCGTCGTTGGTCTACACTTCTTTTTACTAAGTTTATCTCATTCATTGATATAAGGTCATATAAAGGGCCAGAAAAAGTTGCCTTAAACTCATCAGGCACATTATTTTCTTGACGTAAAATAAAAGTACTTCCACCCAATTTATAAAATGTTACAGCCTTCTTTAGCGCAACGATATCATCTGCGTTACAACGAGCTAAACGACTATAAAATGGTAAAAGTGCCCGTTTATCATTTCGTGATATTTGCTCCATAGACCACAACTGCAACTTTTCACGGTCAATCGACACGTCTGAGCAATGTTGACCAGCAAAATGGTCTGTAAGTGTGGTTCGAATTGTCTGGTTAACTGGTGAAACAAACTTGCTACGGCAATATTCATCAAGGTCACAATAGTCGGCGAGTTGTGTAAAAACCTTGTCCGCATTTTCCTCATACATGTCAGCGCCAAAATTCGTAGTCGGTAACACTGAATCTAAAATTATCCCTTGTGCACCATTGGGGGCTATTTGTGTAAAACGCTGCACAAGCATAGTACCGTAAGATACCCCGTAAATATAACTCGGTAACCAGTTCAATGCCCGACTCTTTGATATCACATATTCTAAATCTCGTGCAGCATTGGTCGTATTAAATTCAAATAGACCATCACCCCAGATTTCATGCTGGGCGTCAAAACATGCTTGAGGATTAAAATAATCACGCCAGTCACACTGTAACTCTGTTGACCAACCTATTCCTCGATGTTCTATTATATAAACGTCATGATCTTCAACGATGTCAGCCATGTCATATTCAATTACATGTGGGAAAGCAATAGAAGCAGAGGCACCAGGCCCTCCACTTATCATCCATAGCTGGCCTTTACTCACTCCACCTCTTGCCGGGTATTTTGCAACGAGTACTTCAATTTTTTTGCCTATAGGGTCAGCCCAATCTAATGGTACTTCAGCAAAAGAGCACTTATTTTGTTTATCTGTTGTATTAAACTGGGCTGGACACTGCCCCCAATTAAACTCTTGGTATTGATTATATTCTGATATTTGTTTATTAAAGTGAGTGCTAGCAAATGATGTAGATGAAAGGCTCATTAATGCCACTAATATCAGTGACAAAAATACATTTCCTTTAAATGTCATATTAATTCCTTAAATAGGTAAAAACACAACGTACGACAAAAAAACAAAATGCAAAAATGAAATATATTCATAATAAAAAATTATATAATATCAAGGTTCAGCTAAGTAATAAAAACATCTCTACATTCGCTATTCTAATCATAAAAAATTTGAATTTTTTTACATATATCAAGTGAACTGTCAAAGTCGAAGTTCTCCAAAGAAAGTCTTAGCTCTTGAATTAGCTCAACTTTATCCTCCTTTAAGTTCCGCTCTAATCGGTTAATATCCTCTGTGAGATCAAACTCCTGATTTTCTATTCTTTTAGTTAAACTGCTTATTATAGCTGATGTTGAATTTAGGCGATTAAAACCACTCGTATTATCATTTACTAGTGACTTATCCAGCCTATCTTTCACCTGCGATAATGTCCGTTCAATGCCAGCTTCAAGTGCCTTAGGAACCGCTGTTAAGGTCAAAAATTCGATGTCACTGTCAGACAGTATTACACTTTCATACAACTCATTCGCACCAATTGCAGCACTACACCCTGCAAGGCTGTGTAAAGTATCATGCCAACGCGTTATATCACCACGCTGGATGATACTCTCTAATTCATCAACAATGCCTTGGAAATCTTCGGCAAATGCTGTGAGCATAGCGGTATTTTGTGTAATTTCACCCGTAGCCCCTACGCCATTACTGGCGGCGCCCAGCCCTACTGTTAACTGGGTTACATCAATATCACACCACCTCGTCAGTAAATGATACAACGCGATTGGATCAACAGGCTTTGATACATGAGCAGTCATCCCAGCAACAAATGCTTTCTCCCTATCCGCATCAAATGCACTGGCAGTGACCGCTATTATTGGCGTATCATGATAGCTTGGCAGCGCTCTTATTTTCGCCGTGACTTGATACCCATCTAGATTTGGCATGTGCACATCCATTAAAATCACGTGAAATTGATGTATTCTACACAGATTGATTGCGTCTACCCCATTGTCAGACTCCACCACAATTAGCCCTGCCTCATCTAAAAGTGCTTTCAATAACATACGGTTAGTTTTATGATCATCGACAATCAATACCTGTGCATTTGTGACTTTTTGATTTTCTTCGTGACTCTCAGGTTGAGGGAGACTGTTTTCTTCGCGTTCCGTACTCTCTTTTACAACAACATTAAAACTGAATTCACTTCCTTTGCCCAACGCACTTTTTATTTCTATGCTGCTGCCCATCAAACGGAGTAATTGGCTGGTTATTCGTAAACCTAACCCTGTACCTTCCGTTACTCTCGTTCGACTATCATCCACCTGTACAAAAGCATTACAGATCTCTGAAATATTTTTATCGTCAATCCCCTGTCCGGTGTCTTTAACTACGATGCTGATCTGGCATTCACCATTAGGGAGCGCAACGCAATTGCCAATCACCTCCACACCACCTGCATGGGTGAATTTAACGGCATTGGCAATCAAGTTGACCAAAATCTGCTTTAGCTTTCCTTTGTCTGCACAAATATATTCAGGGAAATCATCGCTGAGTATTGCTCTTAGAAATAAACCTTTAGAAGAGGCCATATAGTGTAAAACACTGATACTTTCATGTAACAACCGCCTTATCGAAAAAACAGAAACATGCAGCTCCATTGCGTCAGCCTCTATTTTTGACAAAGTTAATACATCATTAATAACACTTAATAGCCCATCTGCTGATGACTGTATACTCTTCAAATAACTTTGCTGGTGTTGCGTTAATACCGTTCTGGACATTAAATACGCCATACCAATCACCGCATTCATGGGTGTACGGATCTCATGACTCATATTCGCCAAAAACCGACTTTTGGCAAGCGTAGCACGCTCCGCCTTTTTCTTTTGCTCTTCAAGGGCTAAGTTAGATTCTGCAAGGATGGACTCAGATCTAATTCTTTCTTCTAATTGTTGTTCAATATTTTGAAGTCGCTGCACTTCAAGCTTGCGTGTAAATAAACTTTGGCTTTGCGCTAATACTTGATTTAGTTTCCATCGATAAGCAAGATAAATAAGCAAACAGGTCAAAATAAAGCCGGTAATTAAAAACCACGTTTTTTCATAATATTTTGGGGTAACTTCGATATGTAACTTTATATTATGCCCCCCCCACTGATTTAATCTATTGGCAGCTTGAACTTCTAGCGTGTGTTTGCCAATAGGTAAATTAGTAAAACTGATAAGCCTATTTCCGGATTTTAAGTCGCGCCATTTATCACTCTCACTAAACATCCGATATCGGTATTTAGTTTCTACCGGTTGATTGTAATCTAACAGTGCAACCTCAATGGAAAGCCGTCGCTCACTCTCAGTTAAACGTATATCTGTACCACTAACCAAGCGTTTTTCCCCTTCAATTTCAATATCTGTGACCCGCAACTTTGATGCGCCTGAGTCTACATGGAAAAACTCGGGCCAAACCATGAGCAAACCAGTCGTTCCTCCAAAAAGCAGCGTTTCATCGCGCATTTTGAAAGATGTTCCGATCCAATCGTTACCAATATCTACCCCATCAGATGATTCTAATTCAAACACGACATTGTCATCAGGCGAAAACATGAGATTTGACTCCCATAAACGCTCTTGATTATCCGTTAATAGATTAGTAAATGCTTTTTTCTCCGAATGCTCGCCTGACGAAGCAAACCATGTAAAATCAATACTCTGATTGTTCTGTTTCGAGACTAAACTTACCCCCTCTAAGCCAGAGAACCATATCTGACCTGCGTCTGATTGGGTAACCGCGGTAATTAAATTTGAAGGCATGTCAATAGTGTGCTCAGATTGGCGTACAAACCGATATGCTTGTCTATTTCCACTATTATGCTCAACCCATAAAAAACCATTGTTAAGTGTAAATATGATATCTTTACTTTCAAGAACTTGGTGGTCAGTCACGCGAACAAATGTATCAGACAGCGCCCCGTTTATAATTGTCGGATCTAAAAATGCGCCGCGCTTAGGCGTTAAGTATTGGATCCCTTCAAACGAGCCAACCCACACGCCACCTCCTTCAACAGGCACCACATGACGAATTTTTTTATTTCTCAACCCTAGCTCTGTTGAGTACCAACCTAGCGTCTTTCTACTCGCCAGATCAATACGGTATAGCCCGTCTACACTTGACCCAACCCAAACATCACCATTTAGTCCTTGCGCTATTGCAGAAACAGACAAAGATTGAACTGAGTTTGTCTCCTGACTCTTCTGGGGCACTAATGTGTGTATGCGCTTGCCCAAATGGTTAATAATATCAATCCCTGCACTATGCCCAAGCCAAAGTTCGCCATTTGACATCTCCGCGACGCTATATATTTCTGGGTTTGATAAGCTCGTTGAGTCATTCTCTACTTGCCTCAGCGTTGCAAATGATTGATTTTTTGTTGAGAATTTTTGTAACCCTTTGCCATTAGTCACAATCCACAGCTGTTTATCTTGATCAATGAACAACTTTTGAATGGTATTACTGAGTAAGCCACCAACCGCATTTTCATCTTGTTGTAAATGTCGTGTGACCTTTAAAGTGGTTAAGTCTATCGTCACAATGCCGTTAAAGTTATAAGCTACCCACAGTTCATTATTGTTGGGCTGGACTATCGATGTGATTATGCCTTGAGGTAGGCGACTGGACTCAATATGCTGATTATCGCGGATCTTGAGCAATGTGGCATCGTCGGTCGCAAGCCAAAGATCACCATTATCAGCTTCATAAATATGGTTCACTTTACGATCTAAAAGCTTATGAAATCTATAGTTATTACTAGATAAGCGCCAAACATCTTTACTGCCCGCAACAATAAGATCACCGTTATTTAAGGTAATGATATGTCGGATCACTCCATGCTTTAAAGACTCAGGTAGTTGTATGTCTTTGTGGTTATTCGTGAAAGCACCCACTGAAAAATCAAAAAATGCCAAACCATTATTAGTGGCAAGCCAAAACCCTTGCTGTTGCCAAGCAGCAAACGTAGATACATAGGAAAATGGGAGTGGTACGGCAAGGTTATCATACTCAAAATTAGTAAAAAGCTCTGTCGTGGGGTCCAGTTGTGATAAACCATGTATCGTCGATACCCATATTTTCTCATGTATATCTATAAATAACTCAATGGCTATATCACTAATCAGGCTCGCTTCATTGGCAATATCCTTACGAAACTGCTTAAATTTATACCCATCGTATCGCACCAATCCACGCTGACTTGCAATCCACATAAAGCCATGTTTGTCTTGCGTTAAGTCTGACAACAAGCCATTGGCATATTGATCTTTATCAACCACAGTTTCTAAATATAAAGGGGCGTTAACGAACAGTGGATGCGTATTGGGTGATTTATTCGCCATACTTGCATAAGCAGAAAAACAACAAAAAGCACTCACAAGCCCCCATACAAACATGCAAGTAAATTGACCGATAAATAAAATCATAAAATCTATAAAGTATCCATATTTCAGCGGTATGGTTGAGAATATACCAAGTGTTTCTAATTATCATTTACGTTAAATTAGTTCACAAGTGCAATGTTACAACAATTCTTACCTAGAGAAAAAACACGTATGCAAAAGAATTTAGCAAGGATATTGGTCATTGATGACGAAAGAACAAATATTAATGCCTTAGGTACCATACTCTCCCCCAATTATATTGTCAGCGTTGCACTGAGCGCACAGCAAGCAATCAAATACCTTGGTAGTACATCATGTTTACCTGACTTAATTTTACTAGATGTTGTGATGCCACAGGTGAGTGGATTTGACTTATGCCAACAACTAAAAAAAGACCATCGATTTCAGCATATTCCTATTATATTCATCAGCGCCATCACCGATCCTATGGAGAAGGTTAAAGGTCTACAAGCTGGCGCGATCGACTTTATCTGTAAGCCCTTTAATACTTTTGAAGTAGAAGCAAGAATTGAAACACATTTAAAAATTACAACAAAGCAGCAAGCACTAGAAGCCCATAACCAGAAATTACAAGCCATTAATTCAAGTTTAACTTTAGGCCCTCAGTCCCTTATTATTGACGAACATACGCTTAGAATCGTTTATAAGAAAAAATCTGTAGAGCTCACTAAATTAGAATTCAAGTTATTTCAACTTCTGTACGCTCAACCAGAGCGAGTATATTCTCGTATGCAGATTTTAGATCTTGCTTATCCTGATCTAAGAGATATTTCTGACCGCAGTATTGATGCTCACGTTAAGAATATTCGTAAGAAAATAAAAACACTTGGGATTGAGCACGCAATTATCCAATCAGTTTATGGCGCTGGGTATCGTTACTCTTCGCAAAAATTAACGTAGTAATGGTTATGATATCACCCCTTTAATCGGCATCGAATACCAACAAAAAATATCAAACTAAAAAGAGCTTATTGTTCGTGTCTTCCTTTAATACACGGTTATGTTACCTGACTATCTAAGTTACTCTGTAACTTCAGTTCGGTTTTACATCCTATGAACCAAATTTTAGGCATTAAAAAAGGCAGCTAAAGCTGCCTTTTTCTTCATTTCACTTTAAAATTAAAGTGCGATGATGTTGTCCGCTTGAGGACCTTTTTGACCTTGTGAAAGAGTGAACTCTACACGTTGGCCTTCAGCTAAAGTTTTGAAACCTTCGCTTTTGATTGCGCTGAAATGAGCAAAAACATCTGCGCCATTTTCTTGAGCGATGAAACCGAAGCCTTTAGACTCGTTGAACCATTTTACTGTACCAGTAACTGTATTAGACATAATGTATATCCTGTATATGAAGAAAAATTGCTGACTATCATCAGAGTCAGACGTAATAGCACAAAAAATAAATGATATTTAAAAACTACAGGACGAGATACTAATAAAGCTTCGAAATGGAGTGTATAAAAGGTATTACTTTTAAGCTGCGGAACATATTATAGAGTTTTCTGACAAAGTCAAACCTTACTTTTAAGTATTTTATAATTTGTTGTGGTCACGTTTAGTGACTAACAAAGGTTGTCCCTTATTCCCGCTATTTTAAGCACTCTATTTTTGAGCAATTAAACCGTAAAACCCCCAGCTCAAAGCGCGTTCATGCAGGCAAGCATCGCACAGAGCTGACACCTACCCACAAGAAAGCCATGACCTTTACATCATGTTACCGTAAAGAACTAGCTCCCACAGCCTAAACTAAGCCCTTTACATTCATACTCCACTTCACCGGCTTCTAATCCTGTTAGATTCATTAAGTGTACAGCATCATTATTAACGTGAGAAGGATTGCTCACACTGTCGTCACATAAGCCTGTGACGCGCCAATTATTGCTGCTTGCTGTGGGGTTGCTCCCTTTTGACCAATAGTTAGCACGATATATCGTACCTAAATAGGTGATATTTTCCCCACCATCATACGCTTTATTGTAATACCACTCACTCGGGCACTGGCTGATGCTCCCCGCGTTTAAGTACTCTAATGCTTTTGCAAAATCAGGTAGGCCATGACCATACATACCGTCTTTTCCAGCAGCACCTAGGTCATAACTTGCATATTTCAAAGCATTGATGATCTGATCTCGCGTCCATTGCTGATTCTGAGACCATAGCTTGGCAATCCCCCCTGTCATAATCGCCGTTGCCTGAGATGTGCCTGCTCCGACCAAATAACTGCTTTGATAGCTCTTAATTTGTAACTCTACATTAGCAGACTCATCAAACGGCCACTTATGCACTAATAAAGTGGGGAAATCAGTTAAATAATCTAACCCGTACAAGTACCCACTATTTGTATTTGGATATTTTACGAGGAGCACTTTCCCCGCATCTTCTTGGCATTGACGTTCGGTAGCAAATAGCGCTTTGTGTGTATCATTAGGTAAACGCCTAAACTTCGTCAACTCTGTTATATCTTCTTTTGAGAGCGTAAATAAACAAGAAGTCACCAATGGTATGACGCTTTGTGGCATTAAAGTCCCTGTATCTATTTGAGAAAATGGTACTTCAACCTCGTAGCCAGCGATAGATTTTGCTTTAACTTTTTGTACCACAGAGTAATGGCGATTAGCTGTCGACACTATTTTCGTGCCTGGCATGACAAAATCAATTTTATTATGAGTGGGTGAAAATGACGCAGCTTGTCCATTCGTGTTTAGCGCGCCAACAGAAATTACATTATGATATGAAGCAGGGTAATGTAGTGGATCATTATATATTCCAGATTGCTTTTTTTCAGCTGTGCCATGATTCCCCGCTGCACCGACAAAAATAATCCCTCTATCATAAGTAAGCCTGTCGATTACGTTCATAGTCATCGATGAATATTTCGTACCACTTAACGACATATTGATTACTTTAGCACCAGAATTAGCGCAGACTTCTATTGATTCTATTAAATTACTGCCCCAAATGGTTGAATTCTTTCCATTGGCTGTTCTGATTAACTTGCTGATATGTAAGTTAACCGCACCATCACTCAAAGCGCCCTTGACACCCCAGCCATTTTCCTGTGCAGCTATAATACCCGCCATATGAGTACCATGACTTAACGCATCGGAATTCCAAAAGCCCGCATATTGACTATGATAGCCACGCATATTTTGCGGTAAATCTATGTGCTGTTCATCCACGCCTGAGTCAATAACGCAAACAGGCACACTGTCTGATACATTGGGCAATTTATTAATTCCCGTTGTGCGTAACCAATAGGGTTCAAGTTCACTATACTGCAACAAGTCAATGCCATTTTCACTGGTATCTAAATACTCTAAAGAACTGGTGTTTAAAGAAAGCCCATAGTTTCGTTCTATCACAACTCCTGAGAAACTTTCCAACAAAGTGACTTCACTGTCACTCAAAACCGCCTGTGCGATATTACTATTGCCACTGCGGCCTATAATTTTGAATGATTTAATGAGTTGATTATCGATACTACCTGGAGAATATTGTACTAAGTAGAGGTTTTGGGTATTCATTTCATTGGCATAGCCAATACCAGTCAATAAGCCTGCAATAAGATAGCTCGTGATCTTTCTCTTCATTATTTTCCCCTTTAAAAATCATGTAGTTTTTATCTTTGTGTATTTTATTTTTCTTTAGAATCTTCCTGTTTTTGTCAATTTTTTAAATTAACAAATCATGTTCAAGCCATCAGAAGGCTCTATGCCACCTTCTCATATGCAACTAAGGTTTACCTACTCGGACCACTTTTAACGCAAAAGTCATCTCTACTTTCTAAAAAGCCGTTAATATGAACGCCGCAATAGTGTTGTTGTGTATTAGGATTGCTATTTCATCCATAGCGACCAACGCTCTGACCTCAATTATACTGTCATTCCTCAGCTATCACCTTATTGATTATTGAAATTTATTCATTAATAATCTACGTTATTTTCAAGCGCTTTGTGCATGGATAACTAATCAAACGAGAAAATGGTTAAAAAATAACAAGGAGGAGGATACTTATGAGTAATTATGAATAAAAATTCATGTTTAGTGCCTCTCTATTAGGGTTCGACACGCAAAAAAAGTACAACTGGCAAGTCGTCATTAAAACGATGCGAGTATCTCTTGAACAACGAAGCAAAAAAACCAGTTCACTTTCCATTTTGCTTTTATAAATTTATTTTATCTTTCTGTTATTTTTCCGATTAATTATCGTTAGTATCTAACAATTGAATCAATTCTAAGTGACGCACAACAGAAGATTGATATTGACGATGTAACAACGTCGCAAAACACCACGTAATGCCACACGAATAATAAGAGCTAAACGCAATGCATATTCTTTTGTCAGACAAACGCTATACTTATAAACCGACATTTAGGTTCATTACGCCAAAAGACCAACAAAAAGTGAAAGTTAAGTTCTCAAATGACCTTGTACTTTCGCTGGGTTATAGGTTCACCGAGCAAATGAATTATTTTGCAATGGCTGCCGAAGCTGCTTTTATGTCGTTGAATCCGATTGATAGACAAAACAAGCAATTCTTCGTTGAACTCAACCTGGTCAGTCATGATAGTGAGCTTATTAATTTACAACCAGAGAGCACCAGCGTAGGGCTTGGATATGCATTAGGAGCAGCGCTCGCTTATCGTCAACAGTTAAATAAAAAAGCACCAGTACTAGAGCATGTTTTTTCAACAGGTGAAGTATCTCCAAGCGGTAATGTACACAGTATTGGCCATATCAACACTAAGATAGAAGGTGCATTACATGCAATGGCAAGTCACCCTGACATGCCATTTGCAATATTTTATCCTAAAGCAAACCTTCATGATATTACACCAACTCTCATCGATGAAGTGCAGCATTTAGGGGGGGCTCTTCATCCTGTAGAGCATATTAATCAAGCTTTAGAAATATTGTTAGGCCCTGATTTTGATGGTTCTCAAGTCGGTGGAACCCTTACATTTAAAGGGCTTTGCAGTTTTGACCCATATGATGAATATTATTTTTTTGGAAGAGAGCAACAAACTTCGGAACTTCTTGCTCTTTTCCAAGAAGATACACCTTTAATAAAAGTCCATGGTGTATCTGGTAGTGGTAAATCGAGCTTAGTAAAAGCCGGTCTGCTGCCTGCGATAGCCAAACAATATGATAGCGTAAAGTGGCACATAGCCCTACCAAAGCAATTCGAAGATAGTACCGCTTTGTTAACAGACTTTATTACGTCGGCGGAGGTTGGCTTTGACATAATACTGAAAATGCTCGACGTCTCTGTCGAAAGCTTCATTGAGGGACTATTAGAGCAAAAAACACAATATCTTGATGAGCTATCTGCACACTTAACTGCACATAAAACAAAATATATCTGGTTTATTGATCAATTTGAAGAGCTTTATGACGCACAACCAAGTAGCCAGCTTCTGCAAAGCCTTGTGCTCATTGGTGAAATTACCCCCATATCCATAATTGTTAGCATTCGCAGCGAATACCTTCATTACACAGGTATGCAAGGCCATGATTTCTACGTTCCACACAGCTTATCTGCCGAAAATTGGATTGATATCATTGAAAACCAAGCAATTGCTCTTGGAATATCACTGGAGACAGGCTTAGCTCAGACGATACAAACCGAAGCGCTTAAACTGTCTCATGCACTTCCTGCGGTAGAATATTTACTCGCACAAATGCACACTCTTGCTAACAAAAGTGATCATCCAAAGGTATTAACTTATGCACAATACAAACAATTAAATAAATTAACTGGTGTAATTTACAGACAAGCGGAAAAAATATTCGGACAATTTGAGCCACTCACTGAGCAGTTTTTTGAATTATTTGTTGGGGTTAATATTAATGGTAATTGCTATGCAAAACATGTTGATTTTTTAGCACTGGGCCAACAATATCCACAACTCAGTAACTTGGTTGATGAGCTTATAGAAAAACAACTCATTATCAGGCACCAAATATACAAATCACCTCCTTATGTAAAATTAACACACGACTGCCTGATCACCGTTGTTGAAGACCTATCACTGGACCAACAAATTTGGCCTCGGTTCTATATTTGGCTAAACGATCGTAAAGAATACTTACAATGGTTTCATGGGGTTGAAACTAAATATACGCAGTGGATAAGGCATCACGATAATATAGAAGAACAAAAACATTACGCCTTAAGCAAACATGAGCTTAATGAAGGGAGCAGATTTTTAAGCCAGCCAAATACGATTTGCTTACAAGAAGTCCGTAATTACATAATGCAATCTCAGCATGACTATCAATCATCGTTAGAATTACAAAATAAACAGCAAAAACGCCGCTTATTTACAACGGGCATGCTATTTTTGTGTACACTCATTGCGGGCTCATTTGCTTATGTACAAAAACAGCAAATAATTGCAGAACAGATAAAAACCACCGAAGCACTTACGCACTTAAAAGATAACGTATTGGTCAATATTGATTCGTTAGAGCCAATACTTGCCGATTACTTGCCCACTTTTCAAAGGAAACAACTAAATAAGCACTTATCAAACCTAATAGACAGCGTGGATGGTATCCCACTTGCTGATATTGATAAGCTCAGGCTTTTATTAATACAGGTAAAAATTCTTCGTCAAGATGACTCGACACACCGCAGTGAAATTAAGCAGGTTTTGGAGCAAATCCAACGTAAAGTATCGACATTTCCAAAAGTGCAATCTCCAGAGCTTGCTCACAAAAAAGTAGTCGCTCAATTCAACTATGAATTAGGCATATTATTGTTAAAACAAGGCTTTTCGTCAGATGCGAAAGTGTATTTTGAAGAAGCGATCAGTTTGTTAACCGATATACCTGAGAGTCATCATGAATTGGCATTACTCAATGCGCAACTCACCACCCGTGTTGCCACAATATCACTTGAATCAGGTAACACTGATTTAGCGACCAGTCAGCTGGAAAAGGTGCTGCTCACTTTAAACTCACATAAGCAACCCACACACTTAACGCAATCATTCAACAATTTGCGTGTGGATATTTATCGCAACCTGGCTAAAGCTGCTCCATCAAATACAATCGCCAAGGACATGTTGGTTCAAGCTGAAACCTTATTAAACCAGCTACTTGATAAAGACCCCAACCACCTTATATCACAATACAATTTATTAAAAACGTATATCAACTTAGCTGAAAAAAGTGCATCAAAATCGATTGCATCTCGATACTATAAAAAAGCAGATGAGTTGGCTCGAATATACGCTATAAAAGATCCCGACAATGTACATGTGCAAGTAGCACAGCTGCTATTAGCCACTAGGCTCGGCAAGGAGTACTTAGCTAACAAACAAATGCCCGAATCACAAAAGTACTTTTTATCGGGAGTGGAAATTGCCAATAAATTACAACGTTTAGATATTTCTAATATTGATTGGCAAGGTCATACCATTGAGCTGTATGCCGCTTTTGCCAATTACTACTCAGCAACTAATTTAGATGCGCAAAGCAAAGAATATCATCAACTTGCTCTCACATCGGCACAACGCCTTGCCGCGACTGATGAAAACAACTTGAACTTTGCCTATTTACTACAAAGCGTTCATGCCCAAGTAGCAAACAACTTTTATGACTTAGGGGAGAAGTTACAAGCACTGGCACACTTTGAAAAAGCAAAAGAGACTTTACTTACCTTAATCGAAAAAAACACCAGCAGTTTTAAGTATAAGAATAGCTATCGAAGAACATTATTTAATCTTGGTTATATCGCCACCGAGCTCGGTGACAATACACAAGCTTGTCAATACTTTTTGTCTGGCAAGCACTTTGTTGAAAAATACTCAAATGAACAAACGCACTTGGCTTTTAATAAATCAGCTAAGAAATTCGACCATTATATCGAATTACTTTCATGTAAACGTGTTGCAATACAACCGTGACGTGTGCAAACAATGAAAAGGAGGTGGGAATGTGGTTTAGCAAAAAAGACTCTGTAGAAGAAGCTTACCGATACATCAAATACTTAACTAAAAAAAAGTCAATCTCTGACCATCGTATCGATACTGAGGCACTCATTCAAGAAACCTTACTCAAGGTTATCAAGGCAACTCAAAGCGAAATAACCTCTGATAAAGAGCGTCCCGCAGCCCAACGCTTGAGTGCTCAAACTGATTTTAATCATTTATTAAAAGCTTACACATACCGGTCTTTCGAAAGTGTTTTTCTTGACATGAGCGCCAATGTGACATTTCGCCGTAAATCTTCGAGTGAACAAACTCATTCACGTGACCAAATTAATTCAGTTCAATTAATACATGTATACGAACATACCCATGGTCCTGAGAAGGTAACTAATATCTATGAGATGCTTCCAAGCAAGCAGCCAAAACCAGAACAAGCTGCCGCTATAGATAAAAATGCGACTCTTTTTATCAACTTATTACTAGAAACCATCGGACAAGAACCTGACAATAAGAAACGCGCACTATTTTACGATTTCTTTTCTCTGTCTTATCGAAAAACAGGCCATACCCAGAAACAATTAGGAGAGCTTCATGGCTTTCAAGGGAACACCGCCATTACACATATTTCGCGCTTTGTGAACAAACTTGCACAGCGCGTTGAAGCGTCTGAACTCAGCTTAGAACTTAGTAGCTCACAGCTAGCAGAATTAGACATTTACTTTCTCAATCACAGTAATAAATTAAATGAGACGATATCAGTATGAACAAGGTTAAGATCACAGACAAGGTGTATAAGTCGCTTGAAGATCACCTAATTGCACAATCTATTAGCGAATTTGAACGTGAAAAGCAGGTAGGCCTCACAGTTCACGATATGCATATCATTAACTCTATTTTTACGCAATATGTTGAGGAAGAGCATAAAACACCGAGCATACATTTTGAAGTGCCTTTGCTCGCGGCAAGCCCTGAAACGAGCAATTTAAACAAGCCTTGGTGGGACTTCGACACTATCATTAACGACACCTTTCAATTGGCTGTTTTTAGCTCGACAGATCAGAACATTGAAGATCAAGTCGATTTCGAGCTAAACCCAATTAAAGGAAAAGAACGAGAATTTGATGATTACTTTGCCACTTTCAGGGGGTCTAAACAAGGGATCCGCATTTATTGGGCTAAAAACAAGCAGCAAGTGATTATGGAAGGAGAGCTCGTCCACTCTTTTGAAGGTGACTATGTTAGTGGCCACGGTAAAGTACTTTCTAATGAATACTTAGGGAGCGGCCACTTTAAGTTAATGCTGGAATTCTTTTCTCTAGCAGCACCAGAGTAAGCCACTGCCCAGAATTTAAACCAGCATGAGTCTTAAAAAGCCGCTTTTGCGGCTTCCACGCTATTTTTTATACTTTTCAAACCACGCTAACGTATGTTCAATTTTGCTGATCATACGAGACGGCCGTCCTGCAATTCCATGCGGTGCACCTGGAATTTTTATTAGTACGGTATCAACTTTCCTAAGTTTCAATGCTTGATAGTATTGCTCCGTTTCTGCCATTGGTGTACGTAAGTCTTCCTCGCCAGTCATTAGCATTGTCGGCGTGCTCACATTGCCAACCAGTGACATAGGTGAACGCTGCCAATAGTGTTCAACATGATCCCACGGCATCCCTGGAAATTGCGTTGGAATTTGCAATAAGCCACTATCAGCTGTTAACACTTTACTAAGCCAATTAATGACCGGTTTGACGACGACAGCAGCATTAAAGCGATCAGATAAACCTATCGCATAAGCTGTGGCAATTCCTCCTGCAGATCCACCAGCAATAAATACGTTCTCTTTGTCAACAAACCCAGTCTGGATCATCGCATCAACACCCGA
Source organism: Pseudoalteromonas sp. MMG005 (assembly GCF_018101015.1). Classification (NCBI taxonomy): domain Bacteria; kingdom Pseudomonadati; phylum Pseudomonadota; class Gammaproteobacteria; order Alteromonadales; family Pseudoalteromonadaceae; genus Pseudoalteromonas; species Pseudoalteromonas sp. MMG005. The sequence goes on from NZ_JAGJEK010000029.1 coordinate 45,401, forward strand.
GTTATGGTCCGCGAAATCTTCTTTCGAACTATATTTATACTTCAGAAGCATAGCGAATCGCTCACCATATGAGCTACTTCCTCTGTGATTATCATAGAATACAACATAGCCTTCGGCTGCATATCGCTGTAGTTCAGCTGAAAAATGCGGACCATATGCTAAGTGTGGCCCACCATGGATCTCAAGTAACAGCGGATATTTTTTGGTCGGATCGAAATTAGGAGGTGTAATGTACCAACCTTGAATTGATTCACCATCAAATGATGATTTGTAGTTAATTTCATGGACTTTACCTAACGTCTTATGGGCCAGTAGATCCTCATTTAACGTGGTGAGTTGCTTTTGCTTTCCTCTTTTACTAATGATAGCAACATCAGCTGGCCTTTCACTGCTCCCGTGAGTAAAAGCAATTTTACCTGAATAATTACCACTGAACGCCCCACTTAAATAAGGGCGACCTAAAGTAGTACCTGAAAGCGAATCGGTCAGATCTGTGATTTTCCCTTTTGTGGTGATCGTGGCCAGTTTTCTTTTACCAAAATCATCATACGAAATCGCCAGCTTAGAGTCACTGATCCATGTCGGACTGCTAATCGAACGATCGAATTCACCAGCTATCATTTTTGTGGTCTTGTTTTGCCACTTCATGATGTTAAGCTTTTGATTGCGATATGGGTTTAGTGCATTAGATGCACTTAAATACGCCAGCTTCTTACCGTCGTTTGAAAAACTTGGCGTATGTTCACGTCCAGGTGCAGACGTCAGTTGCTGCAAATTATTGTTTAAATCAACCTCAAACAAATCACCTTCTAATCGCTTATATTCCCAGTCTTTTATTCTATTTGCTGAAAATATAATGCTTTTTGAGTCGCGTCGCCAAGATAGCTTTCCACTATGGTGATACTCACCCGAGGTTAATTGTCGCGCTGTACCACCATCACTTGGCAACACGAATATCTGCCGATATCCTGGCTTCACTAACCCTCGTCCATCGGCTTGATAATATGCTTTATCAATAACTATCGCAGGTTCCGACCATGTAGCCCCTTTTGGTTTAGCTGGCATTGCCGCAATGACCGAAGGCTTTTCGTTAACTAATTGACTAAACGCTAGCCACTTACCGTCTGGTGACCAAGTTAGATTGCTCACACCAGACTGTAACTGAGTTAACAATGCCGTTTTGTTTTCAGCGATATAATGCACATGAATTTGCGAACTACCGGACATATTGCTAACAAATGCTATTTTTTTACCGTCTTCTGACCATCTGGGTTGACTATATTGACTTTCGCCTGAAAACAGCGGGCTTTGTTCGCCCGATTTAGTGTCTACTAGCCATAAGTTACGCCTTTTGCTGTCGCGCATCACATCATTTGAATTACGTACATAGATGACACTGTCACCATTTGGTGACAATTGAACATCGCTTGCATATTCAAGAGAAAATATATCTTTTGAATCAAAAACAGTACTTGCATGAGTAACAGCCGGCACAATAGCACAAGCCATAACTGCACATCGAATTATATGAGACATGAGTGTTTCCCAAAAAGTCATTAAAATGATAGGTAATCATTATGAAACAAAGGCACAAAGTCGTCACTCCATACTCGATGAACTATCAATAAATTAGGGGCTGTTGATCTTTCATGTTCATTTTTTAAGCAGTTTGATTGGCTTTTATACAAGGAAGAGGCTGCGTAGCATGGCTATTCCATGTGAGTCAGCCGATAACATAGTAGAAAAGCCAATCAAACGCTGCCTACTGGTTCTTTTGAGCGCCCTTTTCTCTTTGTTGCTTAATATTCGCTTAGATCACTAAGCCACACATTAAGCGCCGCGATAAAAGCACGCTCAAAGAGAACAAAAATAGAACGGCAAAGATCAACAGCCCCTAGGCTCTTCATATTAAAAGTACATTTCACATAGGTAATTAGACTAAAAAACAGACATTCCTTCTCGTCACAAAGTGGAGATAACGCTCAGCTGTAAATAAATTAATAATATCTATCCATCAATAAGGAAATGAAAATGAAATACGCAGTCATGGCATTGTTATTGGCATCCCCCCTCTTATTTGCCAATAGCTCGACCAATGATCTAGATACCCAACAGTCATCATCGACCTTTGTTAGTAGTTCAACAACTGGCTCCTCGATGCATGATCTAATTTATACTAATAATTCAGCTTCATGTATTGAAGTGCAAGAAACGGCATTCGACCCAGGGGATCCTATTTTCATGTTCCCCTATTTTCACCCTTTAGTGATTAATAATGGCGAGTGCTACATCCGAGGACTTACGACAAGTGATCAATCCATAGATGATATGTACAACGCGGTACACCCAATAGCACGCACACAGGTGTCGATTATTGAAACCAACTTCAAAGAAATTGGCACTCAAATCGTTAACAATGTGTCTGCACAAACAGGCGCGCGCGTCAAAGGTATCGATGCTAAATTTATCGGTGAAGCGACCATTCGTATTCAAGGGCGAGTAGATAGCCAAGGCAATGTTCCTGTCACTGCTTCAGGGTTTGAAGTGCTCACTCAGGGCAAATTAAAAAAGTACCAATTAGGATTACCAGTACGTTTTACCGTCAACATTAAATACTCAAACATTCTATTGAAAGGTCAGTACAACATCTATAGTCGGAACCTGAGTATTGATCCTGCCAAATCTAGCTTTCAACCGAAAGTAGACGTTGATGTTAACCTGCCATTTTTATTCGAACTATTTGAGCAGCTAACCCCTAAAATATTCGATAAACTATATGAAGAGTTTGGCCGTATTGTAATTGATGTCTTTGAGTTCCTTGGGGTAGATATGACCCAAGACATCCCTGATGCCATTCAACATCATGCCAACCTAAGTACGGTTAACTTTGTGCCTATCACAGCGTTAGATAACAAGCGTGTTGGTGATGCAGTGCAATACACCATGAAGTTTTCCAAAGCGGGTGTTCAGTTCAAAGATGCAAACTCTCAAATTACGTTTTTAAATATGTGGTTATACGCGCCTTTTTATTAAAATAACGGTTACTGTCACTCAACAACAAAAAAGCCAGCACGATGTGCTGGCTTTCCTTTTATCTATCGTAAATTAAAAGCCAAACAAGCTCACTGCGAAAAACTTCGTTGCAACGGTATTCACAAAAATGATCAGTAACACAACTGGAATGAACGTCGATAGTGAAAAGTTCACGTATTTCTCAGTAAAGCTCCCTTCATATCCTTCACAGCCTTGAGATAACTCTTCAGATAAACGTACTTTCTTCCAACGATATATCACAAATAAACACACCATTAAGCCGTTGAGAGGCAAGATCGTATCGTAAAAAACATCATATACCAGATCAAATAAGCTCTTACTTGCGCCACCATAATTTATAAATTGGGTTAACCAATCAACCATACCAAATGACATCGTTGAGAGTATCGTTAATATACCCGTTGCACCTGCAAGTATGATTAATGCAGCCTTACGACTCACATTCTTCTCTTCCATTAACGCTGCGGTCGGCACTTCAATAATAGAGACCAAAGACGTGATTGCCGCAAAAAATACCAGCAAGAAAAACACAAAAGCCACAATCGAAGCGCCGGTGTATCCAATATCTGATTGAATGGCAAGTAGGATTTTAGGTAAGTATACAAAAATCATTGATACTGACGATTCAGATAATTCATCAGGGTTGGTTGCTGGGTTGAAGCTAAATATGGCTGGTAACACCATAAGACCCGCTATAAATGCGACCAAAGAATCAGTAAGCGCAACCATCTTTGCACCACCAACAATATCTTCCTTTTTAGAAATATAAGAGGCATAAGTCATTAAAATACCCATCCCCAAAGACAATGAAAAGAACGCCTGAGATAACGCACCATTTAATACACTGGCATTCATTTTAGAAAAGTCGGGAATCACATAATAGCGCACACCAGCCATCGCATTATCTAATGTTAGCACATAGGCAACAAGCCCTATCAATAGCACAAACAACGCAGGCATCAAAAACTTGGCCGCTTTTTCAATCCCTTGCTTTACGCCCCCCACTAAAATTAAATTAACGATAATACCAACCAGCAACATATACCAAAAAACACTAGATTGATTAATAAACTCACCAAAGTGCGCCGGATCCGCTAATGCATCTAGGTTCCCCATGGCTGTCTGTGCTAAGTATCCAAAAATCCAAACGGTGATAACCATATAAAATACAGCGATCATAAAAGGCGTTAAAACCGCTAACATGCCTGCAAACGACCACTTTTTGTCACTGCCAGAGAGCGTTTTATACGCACCGTATGGGTCTTTTTGTGCTTTTCGGCCCATGGCCATTTCAGCCATCATAACGGGCAAACAAATAAAAGCGACGAACAAAGCATAAACGAGTAAAAATGCACCACCACCATTTTTAGTAGCAGATACTGGGAAGCCAACTAAGTTACCAATCCCGACAGCAGAACCTGCTGCAGCTAAGATGAAACCTAGTCGGGAGCTAAAATGCTCACGATTTGCACTCATGCAGACAACCTTATTATTATTTTAAAATATCCGAGCGACTCTACCAGCCTTCACGGCCTATTTTCAAGTTTTTAACGTTAAAGGCCCAGACAAATCTGATCATCGTTTACAAGCTAGTGCAAATCAGACTACTATATGGAAAATTTATCTTACTGATTAGCATAGCTATGTTATATATGATCCATTCTACAGACGTAGAAAACTCTTTAGAAAAGCGCTTAGCTGCCCGACCCGCGCATATAGCGCGCATTACCGAGCTACAAGAACAAGGTCGTGTTGTTGCGGCGGGCCCATTACCGGCGATTGATTCTAATGATCCTGGAAATGCGGGTTTTACTGGCTCATTGATCATCGCTGAATTCGATTCATTAGCACAAGCACAAGCTTGGGCTGATGATGACCCTTATATTCACGCGGGTGTTTACGCTGGTAGTATCGTAAAACCATTTAAAAAAGTATTTTAATCTGATGTAAGTTCAGGAAAGGTTAATCACCTGTGTTCTAATCTTACATACTCTTGTTTAGTAACTTTAAGATCGTGGAGCTTTGTAAAATGCGATTGATAGTTTGTCTGTTTCTTTCTGGGTTGTTGTTACTGTCAAGTAACGCCTCAAGTGCTGAAAAGCAGACAATAACCAAAAAACAGGCTGTCGAACTTGCCTTAGCAGATTTTTCTGGTAGAACCTTGAAAATAACCGAGCAAGGTGACTATTTCATCGTACGTATATTGCAAAGCAACGGTCGTATTGTAGATCTCAAAGTTAATAAAGTGACTGGAGAGGTCAAAAAGGATTAGAAATGCGAATTTTAGTAATTGAAGATGATATTCAACTGGCCGAAAACCTGCGTAGCGCACTTGAGAAAGAAAAATACAGTATCGATTTATGCCATGATGGTGAGTCTGGTTTGTTTCATCTGAAAGAATATCCGTTAGATATGGCGGTTATCGATTTGGGGCTCCCGAAATTAAATGGTATCGAAATTATTCGTCAAGCCAGAGCTGCTGGAATAGACATTCCTATTCTAATACTCACCGCGCGAGATCGTTGGCAAGATAAAGTTGAAGGACTTGATGCTGGTGCAGATGATTACTTAACCAAACCGTTTCATTTAGAAGAACTCATCGCTCGCTGTAATGCCCTAATTCGTAGAAGTGCAGGTCAAGCAAATCCCGAAATCAGTATTGGGCCAATAAAAATTCATACCCGTTCTCAGCAGGTATGGGTTAACGAAAGAGAACTCTCATTAACAGCTTATGAGTATAAAGTACTCGAGTATTTAATGGTTAACCCCCAAAAAGTGATATCAAAATCAGAACTTACAGAACATATTTATGATCAAGATTTTGATTTAGATTCAAACGTCATTGAAGTCTTTGTTTTACGATTGCGGAAGAAGCTCGATCCCGATGGTACGCTTAATCCTGTCGAAACATTACGAGGAAGAGGCTACAGGTTTAAAAACCAGTGGTAAACGCTGCACAAATCTCTTTAAAAATAAGACAAGGATTCATTCTTGTCTTTGTGCTTATAGTTGCACTTCCGGCCTTGTTTTTCTCCATTGGCCGTGCCTATCATGCCTCTTTAGTTGAAGCAACAGAGAAAACCTTAGAAGCGCATTTATACTCCCTAATATCTGAAGTCGAATTTGTCACTGATGGCATTGAAATGCCTCGAACCATTTTGGCACCTGAGCTAAACCGGTTAAATTCAGATACCTTTGCAATGGTTTATCAAGATCAAACGCTTGTTTGGTATTCGGAGTCAGCGGTTAACCTGTCTGTCACACCCGAATTTGTAAACGGAGAAGCTGGCGCAGCTGAATTTGAGTTAGTGAAATACAATCAAGCAAAGTACTGGCAATTAAGCTTAACTGTTATTTTAGGTAACGCAGAACAATCGCAACATGCACGGTTTATTTTATTAAAACGCAACGATGCACTCGTAGAACAAATGTCGGGGTTTCGCAATACGCTTGTAAATTGGATGTTAGTCATGGGGGTACTTATTGCAGCGCTCATGGCTGTGGGCTTTATTTGGAATGCCAGACCTTTGCAACGGCTTGATAAAGAAATTAAAGAAGTGGAAGCCGGTGAAAGAGATAAAATCAGTGGCCTCTACCCTGTTGAACTACAAACAATTAAGGCTGACCTGAATTTATTACTTGATTCTCAACGCCGCCAAAAAGAGCGTTATAGATCATCCTTAAGTGACTTAGCCCACGCTTTAAAAACCCCCTTAGCAGTATTGAAATCTAGCCCGATGGCATCAGATGAAGACGCACAAGAGCAGCTCGATAGAATAAATGCAATGATAGAGCACCAATTAAAACGGGCTGCGACAGGCGCATCAGATACTTGGAAAAAGCAAACAGTTGTAGAACCTGTGCTAAAATCTATATTGAATGCAATGCGTAAGGTATATCACGACAAAAATATTGACTTCCATTGTCAATGTAGCCCGGATCTTGCTTTCTTAGGCGATAAAACAGACTTAATGGAAATTCTAGGCAATATTATTGATAACGCTTGTAAAGCTTGCCAACACACAGTTGAAATAAACCTACGTGCATTGAATAATAAAGGGATATGTATTGAAGTATCTGACGACGGCCCTGGAATACCCGACCATCAACGGTCTGAACTATTAAAACGCGGTGCGAGATTAGACACATATGAGGCTGGACATGGTGTCGGAATGGCCATTGTATCCGACTTAGTGAACGCATACCATGGGCATATACATATAGATAACTCACCACTTGGTGGAGCTAGGTTTTCGATTGAGTTTAATTATGAAAAAAACTAAAAACATCTTTTATTTTTCATTGCTATTTTGTTCAGCATCGGTCAATGCGAATATCGATATTTTAAAAGACTGTGAGCCATTGGCTGATACGCATCCGTCACGCGCAAAAAATTATATTATTTGTTTAGATGGGAACATTACCAACCTAGAGCGCACCAGAAAAACCTGGATCACCAAACTTAGACTAGACATGAATTTAATCGAACAAGATACAGGCAACTCTCAATTACTACCTATTGTAGAACGCAGCTTTATCAGGCAAGACAAATATATTGAAGACAGCTGTCGCTGGCGATATTTACATCAAATGCCTAACGCGACTAAGGCTGCCATCATCTATAAAAAATGTAAAATTCGCATGTTACAAAGGCACATTGAAGATCTCAAGCTCCCCTTCTAATCTTAACAGCGAGTGGTTTTCGAAGGGTGCCTTTCAATATACTCGTGCGCTTTAAACTGCACGCACCGATTAACTTTGTGATTGAAACGCGGTTAAAGGCAATGACAATAACATGCCGACGGTGCCTAGCCTGCTTATCTGATTCTCATATCAAAACATAGGTGAAAGAGTTTACAGCTTTACATTCTTCCCCAATATTTCTGGCTATCTGACGACTGTTAACCCTGGCTTAACTTTTAAAACGTCCTTGATATCATCAAGCATAATAATTCCTTTTTATAATCCAACACTTCGCTGCATGCTTTGTGTCCAAGATGCTTTAAATGCACTATCTCCAGCAAATAACTTATACAGTTCTAGCTCATCTTTACGTCTTGCTAACATGACTTCTTTAAGCATTTTTTCAAACGCTAATTCTCGGTTATGTGGATCAGGGTTATTTTGGTATTTCGCTTCAAAATCAGGGTGGCTTTTCACACTTTCAGCAATGTTTATAAATTTAACTTTCTGCTCTTCAGGTGTTGCACTCCAACCTTGAAACCATCTTTCGTTAAAGTTTTTAATTATCTCGTCTAGCGGATCTTTTTCATCATCACCGCCATGAGCACCACGAGGGTTTGGGTTTTGAGGATCTAATTCCGTTTCATCATCATCTAAGCCTATGCCATAATTAAGTTTTACACGCTGTAAGCCGTAAGAGCTTAAATCAACGGAATCTAATAATGCATCAAGCTTTTCTGAATCAGGATCTTTAACGATCAATTTTGGAATTAGGAACTTAAGGAACCAAAATAACTTTTCCCACGCAACAATTTCATAAGGCATTATTGAAGCCATTTGCCCATAAATCTTCACAAATTGCTTAGCCTTGATCTTAAAATCGACTTTATCGTCATCTTCTAGCTCTAACTCAAAATTAAATCGATTAGCCGCAGTATCAATTATTGGGCTTAAGGTTTGCGCATCTTCATTATCAAAATAGCGCTTAACAAAATCTTCAACTTCGTACCATTCATAAACGCCAATATCATCCATCGCATCTTTTAGCTCATGCAATACATTTACATCAGTTGCTTCAGATAAAGTCGTTGAAGTATAAAATGGGTCAAATGCCGTTTTGATTTCATCAACACTATTAAAGAAATCGAGTACAAATAAATCCTCAGTTTTCTTACCAAGCTTAGGTGCAGAGCGATTTAAGCGTGATAATGTTTGAACACAAAGCACGCTCGCTAACTTTTTATCTACGTACATAGAACAAAGTTTTGGCTGATCAAAGCCCGTTAGGTATTTATTAGCAACAACCAACAAGCGATACTCATCAGTATCAAACTTATCTTTAGTTTCACTCTCGGCAAAGCCGTTCATTTCGGCTTCAGTATATTCAATGCCATCCACTTCTTTGGTGCCAGAAAATGCTATCGCTATTTTAAATGGGCTACCTTGAGCTTCTATCACTCGCTTTAATGCTTTGTAATAACGAATAGCTGTAACAATATTTTGTGTAACAACCATACCTTTGCCTTTACCACGTAGCTTTTTGGCGTTCACTACTTGTGGAATAAAGTGTTCAAGCATAATTTCAGCTTTGGTGTCTATGGTCTGTTGGCTGGTTTCAACGTAAGCACGTAAGCGTTTTTGCGCCTTTTTAGTATCAAATTCAGGGTTATCTTGAATTGACTTTTCTATCTCGTAATAACTTTTATAGGTGGTGTAATTGGCAATAACATCAAGAATAAAGCCTTCTTCAATGGCTTGTTTCATTGAATATAAATGAAATGGCTTAAAGCTACCGTCTTCTTGTTTTTGACCAAACTTTTCTAAAGTGCTGTTTTTAGGCGTTGCAGTAAAGGCTAAATATGAAGCATTACCTCGCATCTTTCGTGAGCGCATTGCTTGCAATACTTTGTCTTGCGCATCTTCAGCTTCCTCTACTTCAGTTTTACCCATAGCTCTGTTCATATTGTCGTGGGCAGAGCCTGACTGAGAGCTATGTGCCTCATCAATAATCACAGCAAAACGTTTATCACTTAAATCACTGATGCCATCAATAATGAATGGGAACTTTTGAATAGTGGTAATGATAATTTTCTTACCATTTTCCAAGGCAGATTTAAGCTCAGATGACTTAAAGGCAGGAGCAACAATGTTTTTAACTTCAGAGAATTCTTTAATGTTATCTCTAAGTTGTTTATCAAGTAATCGTCTATCAGTAACTACAATCACTGAATCAAATAACGGTTGCTCAATTCCTTTGCTACCTTGAATATCAGGACTAACTGGATACGTTTCTATTAACTGATAAGCCGCCCAAGTGATAGAGTTTGACTTACCAGAACCGGCAGAGTGCTGAATTAAATAAGTGTGACCAACACCGTTAGTTGAAGCATGATCAATTAAGCGGCGAACAACATCCATCTGGTGATAACGAGGAAAAAATAAGGTGCGTTTTTTCAAATCATCTTTACTACTACCATCTAAACGAACAAAGTGCTGGATGATGTTAGCAAGGCTAGTTTTAGTAAAGACCTCTTCCCATAAGTAACTCGTTTTGTGGCCGCCATTTCCTGGCAATGAGCCAAATAAAGAAGTATTTGGTGGGTTACCCTGACCATGATTATTACCTTTGTTAAACGGTAAAAAGAAGGTATTTTTACCGGCTAATTTGGTAGTCATATATACTTCATCAGTATCAACCGCCATATGCACTAAACAGCGCCCAAACTGTAATAACGACTGCGAGGTATCTCTATCATTACGGTACTGCTTTTGACCATGGTAACGCGCATTTTGGCCTGTCCATGCATTTTTCAGCTCTAGTGTTATCAACGGAATACCGTTAATAAACAGCACCATATCAATTTCTTGTAACGGATTAGTTTTAGAATACCTTAATTGGCGAGTTGAGCTGAATATATTGGCATTAAAGTTCTGTTTAACAGAATCACTACTACTCGCTAATGGTGCTGGATACATCAGATTTAAGTGCGCATCTTCAACACTTAAGCCTTTTTTAAGCAAATGCAAAATGCCATGCTTTTTGATCAGTCTATCAAAACGCTCAAGTACTTTACGCTCCCAGTCATTGGGGCTATTTTTCTTAAGCTTTTCTAGCTCGATCTCTTGTGTATTCTGTAAAAACTTCCAGAAGAACTTGGTATCCAAGGCATAATGCATATCAAAATCAGAGGGATAGCCCAGTTGATATCTAGCGTTATTAAAATCAGGTGCAGCTTCCTGCACTCCTGATTTTAAATCTTCTAAACACGAACCCGTTAAGTGTTTTTCAATTGCTGCTTCTAAAGCTTGTTCGTTGGTTTGACTAACCATTCTTAACCTCAATTCCTTTATTATTACTCATCATCATTAGCCCTTAACCACTTTAATTACTCGCCAACTCGGAGTCCCTTTTTTAGGATCTTTATCCCATACCTTTATAGCTTTTATGAACTCGCCATCATTTAGGCCATTTAATAAATATGGGGCGATAAAGGCATCACTCACAAAACCAAACCCTTTAGGGTTAAGCTTTAAATTACCTTCAATTTCTACAACTTTTTCGCTGGTTTGGTCATCAATCTTATGAACTTCTAAAACATCAGACTCTCCTTGGTCTGAAGCGACTTTAACTTCAACCCAACTACCAATATCTGGTAATCCTTTACCATAAAAAAGACCTTTTCTAGCGTTTAGCTTATTACCTAAATCTACATAAATGCTAAAGCCTTTACCTGAGCGGTGATGCGAATCAACAATGCCAGTAACCATTTCTAGCTTTTCTGTCGCGTATTGAAGTGATTTATTCGCAAGGGTTTTTATTTCAGCTTTAAAATCGAGATCATTTATGCACGAAGCATCAAACCATGTTTGTTGAACAAGCTCTTCATGTTCAGGCTTTAAGGCCCAGCCATTCTCATTGTATATTTCAATAAGTTTGCTTAAAGACGCAGATGCCAAATTAAACTCATTACTACTAGAAAATAGCTTAGCGAGGCCGAAGTACATTGGAATACAAAAAGGAGGCTCGTGGGCTTCAACAATGCCTTTACAGTAACAAGCTATTGCAGCTTTAGTATCTTCCACAACATACGTATCGGCTAATGCTCCCCACGCCCATGACTCAGACATTTTCTTACGCAAAACTAGTAGGGCCGCATTTCTAGCTTCATCAAATCGATTAGCGCTTACTAAACATTTTGAAATGTCGAACTGAAGCCAAGTTTTATTCTTATCTAATGCGTTATCTAAGGCATATTGTAAAAGGTTTAAAATACCGTCTAAATTTAATTGCCATTCTTTATGATGCTGTAACCACGCTTTACTTGTTTGCCTCGCTAATCTAACGACCAGGCTAGGATACTCCCCTCGTTCTGTAGGGTATGGTATTAAATCATCAGGTTGATATAAATTTGCGTCATAAAAAGTAAGCATTTGAATGTACGTTTGATAATGCTCACCACACCCCTTAAATAAATTAAAAAACCTGAAATCGAGTTCTTCACAAGGTACTGGTAAATTTAATTGCCCAATGCAACTAACCCATGAATTAACAACATCCTGCTCATTATTATTCGGGGCTTTATTTTGACGATTTAACACAGACTCTTGTGTCGCTTTTATTGCGGCATAACAAACCCAAAATAAAGCAGTTCTCAGATAAGTATTATTTAAATCGTTTTGGAAAACGGCATAGCCACAATTCCAGGCATCAACGAAATTACCTTGTTGCTTAAGTTCTCTAATCTGAGCGAATACTTCATTACTCATTTAAAGCGCCTTTTATTAAATCCATAACTTCTTGTGTGCTTGCTCGCTCAGGCATTACTTTTGTTGCTAAACCAGCTTTATCGACCCAAAACTTAAGTTCAATAGAATCGTTACCATCACTTAAACCAATTAACATTTCCCATTCAGATCTTTCTTTGGCCGTTAAAATATTAAAATCCGTTGAAGAATAAAATTCTTCAATAGCTTCCATTGCTTTTATTAGCCTTGGTTCATTTAGCTTGGGAGAAGTATTTAGTAATGTCTTAAGTTCATTGCATAACTCAGGCTCATTATTTTCATCAGGATAAACAAGGGTTTTAACCTTAATATTTTTATCATAAGTAAAGCGAACTCTTTGCTTTGCTCCTGAGTTATGTTCAAAAGTATACATTTCCTGATAACTATGCTGTTTAATTTCGCTAATACGCCATGCTGTATTTTGAATCTTTTTACTGACTTCAAAACATAAATATTTCAGCTCAAGAACATCTGAATCAAAACCAACGGGTGGCATAAAGGTTTCTAATTCTTGGCCTTCAGTAACACTGTAGTTAAAGCCTTTAGCAATGGTGAAAGGTGCAACTTTGCAATTACTATTTGGAATAAACTGACATTTGTATAACGGTGTTAATTTAGGGTATTTGAGTAAATTCAACTTAATATTTGTACACGTACTTGCTGTGTATAAAAATCTAAAATAAGCATCATTTGTTATCGCATCACCACTTGAGCCTCTACTCGCGTCCAAAAACACATTATTCCAATTACGCCCTTGCGCTCGGTGAACTGTCATTGAATAGGCGTAACGGATTCTTGCTGCATTTAATAATGGGCTGTAGGCAATTTGGTTCTGTACTAACTCTCTATATTTTTTATTTTCAGCATCATAATCAGGATGTTTTCCTTCTTTTAATTGCTTAACTTTTGCTTTTAAGTCTTTGAACTTTTCTTCGGCTTGTTGTCGAGCAACAATACTAAGCACTAACATCTGATCTTGATTTAATTCTGGCTTTTCAGCATGTAAATAATCAATTAAATACTTTAAGCGTACATCACCAACACTCGGTACATCACATGTAAATTCACCAATACGTACAGAAGTGGCTACATCTCGTCCTTTCAGTAAAAGTTCAATAACTTCAACATGATCCGAAACGCCAGTAACACACATGATTTCGCCAGAATGAACCCAATCGATAGTATTTTCAATTCCTTCGGGGTTATCATTTATTGCTGGAGAACTAGTATGAAAATCAACTAAGTCACCAATACACAATGAATATGGATTTGCTTGCTGCAACACTTTTAATTTTGCTGCCATATTTATCTTATGCGCAACATCATTTAATGCAGTAAGGTAAACGCCCTGATAACGCCCCATGGTTATTTCTTTACCAATGTCAGGACTATTATCTACTTCACAAACAACATCATTATTAGCGAGTGGTAACTGATTAAACTGTTTAAGCTGCATTTGCTGTGCGATATCAAATTGAAAGCCATGCAACTCTTTGGGATCAGATTCAATTTGTTGTTCTAAGAACACTTCAACCAAATCAATCCCTTTATCATTTAATGCTTGTGCAGACAAAAGACATTGGTCTAAATCGCCACGAGAAAGCTGATAAGGGTCCCCAACCAACAATAGTTTAGGCGGGGTATCACCAAATACACTCAATAAGTCATTCACCATATGGCCTGTACCAAAAATAGCGCTGTCCATATCGTAATAACTGTTGCTGATTAAATGAGACTCAACAATAACTATTACTTTATCTTTAACCTCTTCATTGGTCAGAATAATGGGATGTTTTGCTAATTCCACACCGTTTGATTTTTTAATAACGCCATCGCTTTTATTGCTATAGAGCGTTTGATATATAGAAGTGAACTCTCCACCTACCATCTCGGTATATTTTTTAGCTAACCGAGCATTCGGGGCAATTAAAAGAGGACTCAGATTTTTAGCTGAAATTAAATTAAGTATTTCACTTAGCAGAGTTCGCTTACCTGTACTCGACATACCTTTGAGAATAAGTGCTGAATTAGCAGAACTAATCCATGAGTTAGCGGCATCTAAAGCTTTTCTCTGTGAGCCTAATGGAGAAAAGTCAATATTTGATTGGTCATCTTCATTTAATGAGATTTGTTTAGTGGCGGGTTTACCATCTGGGAAGTATTCAGGAGCATCAAAAGCTTCAACAATTAGTGCCAAATCTCTATTCGACAAATCAATTTCTGCACTAGCGATAGAATCAACAGTTCTCAATGCTTTATCTAAATCGCAAATATGAAACCAACTTTTTATTTGCTGTGGTACTTGGCTCTCATCAAATTCAATTGGCTGGTGAAATATAACCAAGCCAGCGATATGCCCTAAGTTGGGACGAGACAACAGTTCAACATGACCGCTTTTAACATAATCTAGTAAAGCAAATTTGTTATTTCTAAGCTGTAGAAATGGGTTTCGGCTATTACCACCTTTAACGATAATATCATCACATTTCCAAGGACCATTTTCAGAGAAGGTAACTTCACCACCAAAGTTCTTAAAGTCAATCACGATCATGGCATTGTTTTTAACGATCAGCGCATCAAACTCTTTACCTGCAACGAAGAAGTTACCAAATAAATAAAGCTCTTCATCACGGTCTTGCCATTCAGCTTGTAACTTATCGTATAGCGTATTGAATGCTTGATTCTCGTGGCTATGATTAAATGCACCGCCTCTAAAAGCTTTAAATCCCATAATTATTCCTTGTTACCGTAATGCATTGCTAACGTACTTAACATTTCTTTCTGATGTTGTTTTATTTGATCTTCTCGCCAATCGTTTTGTTCTTTTAATAATTTGAACATGGCTTTTAATTTTAAAGAGTCATATTGTGGCTTAGCTTCAAAATCGACCAATTTCTTCTTAACCGCTTGATTGCTGTATGACGAGTTTTCACCGGGGCTTAATAAAACTAAGTTTCCGAAGGCATCTAAGAAGTCTCGTTCTAACATGTTTTGGTGTTCTTCATGCTGAGGATATACATGCTCAACAGAGTTTTTAGCCGTTATACGGTATTTTTTAAACTGCTCAAGCTGCCTATCTGGCTCTTTTTTCCACAAAATATATTCTAGTTTTTGGAACCAATAATGTTCAAAGCTAGTTCCTCTCGCTTGGGCAAAGTAGTCTACGTTTGCTTGCCAAGAAGTTACTGCTGGTTGCTGTTGTTTGGCTTGCTTGAAGCTGGCTGTTTTTTGAGTTTCAGACTCACCAGCTAATGATAAATCGTTATCAATTTTTTCAAGCAGGGCTATAGCTTGAGCATCTTCAGTAATATTGTCTTTTATCAAGATAGCAATAAATGGTGTGAGCCAATACTGAGCACTGCGTTCACCAGTAAAGTTACGCACACTTTGCAGCATAACTAATTCGTTTAACTCTTTTTGAGTACGGTTAATGTACTGTTTTCCACTTGATTCGCTTCTTGTCAGATAGGTTAAACGTAATTGTTCATCATCACTATCGTCACGCTCAACCCATTTAACCACCCAGCGATCAAACTGATAACGCACTTGCCATAACGTTTTTATAAATTCTTTAACTTCTTCTTCACTTGCTTTAGTAAGTGGCTCGAATGTTTCTAGTAACTTGTCTGCATGAACACGAGGAATAACATCATCAGTGCCATCACCTAACTCAACAGCACGGTTAGCTAAGTAAATTCGATAGGCGTGAATAAGTAACAATGGAAAACTAATAATTGGTCGGCAATAAACGGTTTCGGTTTCTAAATCGTAGGTGCCAGAATCCTTCTCGCTGTCATTATCTGTGCTTGTACTGGTATCATTATTTTTATCTGTATCCGCAGCACTTGCATTTAATTGCTCTGCTAGCTGCATAATGGTCAAGCCCTGCTTATGCGCAGTATTGCCTGCATTTTTCACAAACAGCGTTTCATCAAAACAAGACAAATGCTCTGATTGAATGTCATTCCACGGTGCATTAGGAAAAATTTTACGTACATTACGTTCGAAGTAGTTTTCCATGTGTTCGCACGCTAGCCACATAGCATCGAATAAAGGCTTATCGGTAGAAACCTGTTTGAGCAGTTTTGATTTTAAAATATCAGCCTGTTCAAGCTGTATTCCAGCAGTATTCATCGTGGCAAATAAGCGGTTTAAATCCATTTGCTTAGGTACAATATTATTCACCCATTGCACATTTTTAAAAATATAATCACCTAATAAAATACGGTCTTCATATTTGAGTGCTTTTACTTGTTGCTCTAATACTTGTAGCGCTGCATATATGCGCTTTAAGTATGGGTTTTCACCAATCGCTTCTAGCCCTGGAAATACATAATCATCTAGTCCAGCTAAACTACCTAACAAATGCTGTACTTGGTTTCGAATAGTAAATTGCAGTCTCGGCTGCTTTTTAAAAGCGGCAATATCGGCAATGGCCGAATCTACTTTTGCCATTTTAAAAGCAAGCGCAATAAGCATTAACGTGGTGGTGCGTTGCTGCCCATCAATTAGCTCATAAATACCATTACCAACTTCATCTTGCTCAATTGAGGTAAGCACCGTACCAATAAAGTAATTAGGCTCTTCTGCAACACGAGCATCATTTATATCTTTAAATAGCTTTAATACAGCTTCATCTGGCCAAACATAGGGACGCTGATAACTTGGAATACTAAATTGATATTCATTGCTTTGAATGTAATTTAACGTGAGCACTTGTGTTTCAACATGATGTTGTGTCACCTGACATCCTTTTGCATTAGCTTCATCTGTAAATACATTACCCATGTTGCTCTCCATTATTTTTGCGCATACTCATCTGATTCGCGGCTACTGTTTCAGTGCCTAAAGGAAGAATATAAGCATCCAATTCTGCGGTATAAGTGTTAGCAAGTGCTTGGGCTGAGTCACCTTCAATTACCTCTATTTCAAAATGCTTTAGTACATTAAATATAAAGCGTTTTTTAACGCTATTTTTATCAACGGCTAAATTGGCAGGGTCTGTTTTAAAGCTAAAACGATCTAAATAATCGAAACACATGTTTGGTGTATAACTGGCTACAATCCAGTCAAGTACGGGGTTATCACGGACAAACGCTGATATAGAGTTTTCTCTCACCGCTTTTTGGTTGCTTACTCTTGGGGAGTAGATAACCCGAAACAGTTTCTTAGCGGCTATGTCTAATTGCTGTTCACCAAATTGGCTAATGTAAATAAGCAATGCAGTATCGTATAACCCTTTTACATAGCTACAACCGTCAAGTTGACAGATCAGGTTTTGATAAAAATGGAAGAAGCGTGCAAGGCTGTTTCCTGCTTGAGTGGGAGTTTGTGCAGTTAGCTGCTTATTTTTGACCTTGTTGTTTTTAAATGGCTCGGTTAAGTAATTGCTTCTTAATTGTTCAAAATAGCTTAAATAATGAATAGTATTAACACCGCTATTTAATGGCTGCCTTAATTCATAACCTTGTTGCGCTTGTTTATCTATTTGACCACCATCTGGTAGGTAAGCTCGCTCAAAGCGACCAAACGCAATATCATCACCTTTACCCGTACTTTCTCCAAGTTCATTTACTACTGCGCTTCTCACTAAATGTGGTTGACGATGAGAAGGTACATTACGGTTATACAGCTTTTGCCAGTAGCGCCCTTTAACTAAAGAGCCAACAACAGGATTTAAATCGCCTAATGCCTCCCATTTAGCAGCAAATTCATTTTGGCTTTGGCGTACAATGGCTCTAAGGTGATGTGCTTTAATAATGTCTGGGCCACTTAGCCTGACACCGCCGGTATTCTGAGTTTCAAAAAAGCGATAGGCATCGTCTTCACTGCTAGTAACAACCAGCGTTAAATTTATTCTATTGGCATCAAATGTGGTAATTTGGCTAGCATTACTGCTCGTTGAGTATTCCTGTAACCACGAGAGGTTTTTGACAATTTGTTGTTGTGACTCTGGTGAGTCGTAGCTAAGCGATAATTCAAAAGGGCTAAGCTCAACTTGCCCATTAGGCGTGTTAGCTAAATATTGTACATAGGCAATCAATGCTAAAGTGGTTAAGCGTTGCTGACCATCAATAATATTTAACTGAGCATTCTCTGAGGACTGATGCAAAATAACACTGCCTAAATAATACCCGTAGGCACTATTGCTTTGTATTAAAGCGCTTTGTGCTAAATCACCTAAAAAAAGCTGATAATCACTTAGCAGTTTTTTTATTTGTACCTCGCCCCAACGGTATGGGCGCTGATATTCAGGTATAGCTAGTTCGCCATGAATTTCAGTGTTATTAGCACTAACAATACTTTGTTTACTGAATAACTGCGCTAAGGTACAACTTGCCACTTCAACCGACATACCACTTCCTTGTTAGTTAATGTCTGAATCCACTTCAGGTACTTTAATTTTGCCTGTAACAGCGCTGTTGATTAGCGTGGTTTTGTATTCTTTGAGTTTTTCGATTTGTTGGTGTTGAAGATCAACTGCTTTATCAAATTTATTGGATTCAGTTTCAACAAACTTAATAATTTGATTTTGCTCCAATTCCGGTGGAAAAGGTAATTTGAACCCGCCTAGCTTATCAGTTGGCATAGTTTTAGTTCCGTGACCAGATTCTTCAAGAATAGTCGAAAGCTCCTCATGTAAGCCATCTAATAAGTTGAGTAGATATTTTGCATTGCATTCTGAGGTTACAACCATTCCTTTCATATCTTGATTAATAGTCAATGATTTAGTGGTTATTGCTATTGGGATTTTCTTTGCCAGTATCATTCCACGCACAACAATTAAAACAGTGTTTTCAGGAAGTAATTTCACACTAGATTTTTTAACAGCTATTTCAGTGATTTTATCAATAGAATCAGCCATGTACTTAACCTTCATATCTTTGGGTGAAACCCAGCAAATATCACCACCCCAAAAATCTGAATTTTCTTTACTTGGTGTGCCACCACCTACAAATTTCACAAGATATTTTAGTTTTTTAACCTGCCAATGTTCAGGAATTTCTCCTATCCAATCGACACCAGAGTCTTTCATTGGTGCATTTGGCTTTCCTTCATAAGAGACGCCTTGAGTAACCGCTTGTTGAATGACGATTTGCTTGCGCTCTTTTAACAGCTCAATTTGCTTTTCTTTGATGGCTATCGCTTCATCAATCTGTGCTGTTTTTTTATCAAGAAAATTGGCAATGGTCGTTTGTTCAGCCATCGGTGGCATAGCCAAAAATGAATTTTTAAGCTCATCACCGTCAACGTGAGGTATTCCCATCCCGACAGTAGAACTTCTAAGTAACCGTTCTACTATTGCGCACGCATACCAAGCAAACGACTTATTAATATTATTAAAATTAATGGTCGCTACTGTTGAAGAAATTACACCTTTTCTGCTTTTTATAAATTCACCTGAATTGCTACCATCCCAAAGAAGCAATATTTCACCTTCACCAATAATACTGGCATTTGCATCTTGAACAAACTGAGTTGCCACTCCCCCTCTTAAATACTCCATACTTAGATATACAGGCAGAACGCTATCACTATCAGATGTCAGTTTTTGAGGTAATTTTCCTTTTTTAATTGATGCCAAATATTTAAACTTTTTCAACCTCCAATGAGAAGGTATATTTCCTAACCATTTATTATCGGAATTAATGTAGTTATCATATTTAGGCAGTGTTTCTAAAACATTCACAATTACACTCCATGTACAGTAGATACGTCAACATCTAGAATATCAGCAATTAACCCTTCGGCCTTTTGCTCAAGGTTGATGATGTCGGTCGCTACGTCATTCATTGCTCGCAAAGGTTTGTGCTGGTAGAAGTATTTATTGAAGCTAATTTCATAACCAATTTTGGTGCTATCGAGATTTATCCACGCTTCAGAAACATGAGGTTGTACTTCATCAAGGAAATATTGGTGAATTTCAGAGTTATCGCTATCATTATCTTCGTTATAAGTTAGCGGTACAGATTCAGCATCACGTAAGTCTGAGTTAGATTCGTATGTTGTGAACTCGTTTTTAGTTCCCGTAGCACTCTCTGTTGCGAACAGACCAAAATCAGCCAGATCAGTTTCATTACAGCCTAAGTGGTGTAAAAGCTCATCGAGTTTATCTTGTTTAAACTTAACGACTTTCTTAACTACTTTTTCAGCTTTTTCATCATACCAACTCATGGCATTCACCACTGTGGTGTAAAACGCTTTGCGTTTATTTGCTTTAATGTCGGCTAATACATCAGTTGAAACGGCTTTAAAGCGAGCTTCAACATCGGCTTTAAACAGGTTGTAATCGTTATATTCTTTGGTGATGGTTTCAGCGAGTTTGTTAGCAAGTTCAACCAGTAACTTACCGTTTTGCCAAGTATCTGTTGAGAGCAACTTAGCTTTTGCTTTAGCGTTTAAGTTAATGTCATTGTCTTCACACCAAGCGATTATTTCTTTTTCCATCGTTTTGTCGTTAACGGTAAAAAAGTCTGCTTGATAAACCTTGTTGCCATATTCAGCAAACAAGTGCTCCATTGGCTCACGCAAGGTTTTATCAAAACGTAGCGGCGCAATTAGCTCGTCTTTAAATTGTGCGCTACGTCTGTCTGGGCGTTCAATATTTACTTTGTAATAGCCAAAATCGTCATTATTAAATACTTTAGCCGCAATACCTGTTGGATCATTATACCCTTGTGAAGTAACGGTTACCTGGCGTTCAACACTTGCAGCATCAAGATAGGTTTGGGTAATTTCAGTAATGTGCTCTGGCGAGAACTCACAGTTTTTATTACCTAAATTTTTACGCAACTTTCTAAATAACAAGCTAGCGTCAATGAGTTGTACTTTACCTTGGCGATTTTGCGGTTTGTTATTGTTAAGTAGCCAAATATAGGTAGTGATACCTGTGTTATAGAACAAGTTATTGGGTAGTTGCACTATGGCATCAAGCATATCGTTTTCGATAATGTAGCGGCGAATATTACTTTCGCCAGAGCCTGCATCACCAGTAAATAAACTTGAGCCGTTATGAACTGATGCTATACGAGAGCCCAACGGGCTGCTCCCTCCTCTAGAAATGGTTGACTTCATTTTGCTGACCATTTCCATTAAAAACAGTAATTGCCCGTCAGATGAACGTGGTGTGGCGTCAACAAAGCCTTCTTTCGGTAAATTGCCCCAGTAATCTTTCAGTACAACTTGAAAGCGTGAGTCGATAACATCTGAGCCTTCTTTAATATGCTTTTGCTCACTTGCCCAGCTTTTACCGTATGGCGGGTTAGATAGACAAAAATCAAAACGTTGGCCGGCAAATTCATCTGTAGAAAGTGTTGAACCTACTTTGATATTTTTAGGATCGTTACCTTTGATCATCATGTCTGATTTACAGATGGCGTAGGTTTCGTCGTTGATCTCTTTACCGTATAAATTAATATCGCGTGTGGTGTGCTCGATCGGGTATTTTTCATTAATAAAGTTTTGTGTTTCGGTAAGCATACCGCCACTACCACAAGCAGGGTCGTAACAGGTTAATGTGAGTGGCAAGTCTGACTTAATTGGATCAAACACTAGATGAGTCATTAGCTCGATAACTTCACGTGGGGTAAAGTGTTCGCCGGCCTCTTCGTTGTTATCTTCATTAAATTTACGAATGAGCTCTTCAAACACATAACCCATACCTAAATTACTTAAGGCGGGTAGTTTATTACCTTCTGGATCTTCAACCTCATCAGGCGTTAGGTTGATGTAAGGAGAAACAAATTTCTCTAACACATCAAGTAATACGTCTTTACCTGCCATGTGTTGAAATTGAGATTTTAAGTTAAAGCACTCGATAATTTCTTTAACGTTGGCGCTGAAACCGTTTAGGTATTCTTCAATATTCGCCAAAATGATTTGGCGGTTATTGGTTGCGGTTTCTTTAATGCTGGTTAATGTCCATTTCGAGGTGTTGTAAAACACATAACCTGCGGCATCAATTAAAGGTGCATCATCAAGCTCTGTGGCTTCCATTTCCTCGACTTGGAACTTTACTTCAGCAAGCACCGCCTCTTTAGTGGGCTCTAGTAAGGTATCTAAACGGCGTAATACCACCATAGGTAAAATTACGTCACGGTATTTACCACGCACGTATACGTCACGCAGGCAATCGTCAGCAATTGACCAGATAAAAGAGATAAGTTTGTTATGTGCGCTGTGATCCATTTGTATTCCTAGTTGCATTAACCATTTAAGGTTTGCGTATATAATTCGTTAAAATCTGAGTCTGTAACCGTGCCTGGGAGTAAGGCATTCAAACTGAGGTTACGTTTTTTATTTAATAATCTGTTTAGGTTAGCGTCGAATGAATGTTCACCGTATTTAGGGTGTATAGCCATCGGAATATAGACGTATACAGGTTTTTCTTGGCCTATACGAAATGCTCGGTCAGTGCTTTGATCTTCTACGGCTGGGTTCCACCATCTTGTAAGGTGAATAACATGGTTTGCCGCCGTTATCGTTAAACCGACACCACCCGCTTTTGGTGATAGCAACATTACGTCAAATTGGCCAGTTTCACCTTTTTGAAACTCATCAACATATTTTTTACGGGTATTTCCGTCTACTTGGCCGTTAATTCTAAAAGGCCTTTTTTCAAGTTGGTATCGTTGTTGTAAATAGCCTGAGAGGTACTCTTGAACGTCAATCGTTTCGCAAAAAACAAGTGCCTTTTCACCCTTGTTTTTTATCTCATCTAGTATTTTTATAAGCGAGGTTAATCTTGCTGAACGCTTAATGACACCATCATTAATACCCGAGCCATCAAACTCTTCGGCTACTAAAGATGCTTTTCTAATTTTTTGGATAAATTTAAGAACTGCACCAGCATTGCCTTTTTCTAGTTGCACTCCCTTTACGATATTCTCGTATTCTAGTGCTTGAAGTTCAGGCATTATCATTGGTACTTCTTTGATAATTTTTTCGGGAAGCCCGTCAATATGGTCTACTTTCATCCTGCGAAGCATTAAAGGAGGTACGCTTCGTTCAACAAGTAATTCTTTTAAACGCTGCGCTTCTAAAGGGTCTGCTTCAGCTGGTTTAGCATATTCACTATGGAAGCGACTTAAAGAACCAAAAAGCCCTGGCTGTGCGGTATCAACAATACACCAAAGGTCTGCCAATTCGTTTTCTACTGGCGTACCGGTTAGCATCAACGTAAAGTCTGACGATAGTGATTTTGCCATTTCAGTAACACGCGAAACGGGGTTCTTAATTTTCTGCGCTTCATCGAATATGGTAATACCCCAATCTATCGATAGAAAATATTTGATCTTATCCCTTAATGTTTCATAAGTGGTTAACACCCAATCAGCACTGGTTAATTTTTCATTTCTTTCTACAACATTTAAGTCTTTTAATTTTCGGATACTGGGCCCGTAAGCTTCGAATAACTCTCCAACGCCGGGATTATGTAAATGTATTGATGCTTCATCATGCCAGTTTTTTAAGAGGCCAGAAGGAGCAACAATTAAAAACGGTTTATTGGGATAATCATTAGTGTCCATTAACTGCTTAACACCAGCCATGAACGTTAAAGATTGTATGGTTTTACCTAAGCCCATGTCATCCGCCAATAACGCCCCAATAGAGCCTGACTGCCAATGGTTTGCTAACCAAGCCAAGCCAAATTTTTGATGCTCGTACAAACTTGTTGTTTTAAGGCGCTGTGGTATTTGTGGTAAAAGTGGCCTTGGTGTTTTCTTTATTACTTCAAATTCAACATCTTCGATATTATCTTTTAAAATTGGCGCTTCAACAGCTAATGCAATATCTGGTTTTTCACCTTTATCTTCAAACGGTTTTAGCATTTTTATCAGAAGGTTTTTTACTTCTAATGTCACTGGTACAGTTTGGCTTTTAAAGGTGATGTTTTCTAATTCATCGTCTAATGCTACTTTAATTAACTCTAGAAGCTGTTTCATTTCTTCTAAAGTGAAGTTAACCATCATATCTTCTATAGGGAAGAATAAACGCATTTCGTCATCCGGCACCCAATCACCATCACGCTTAACAACATAAGCACACAGTTTTGGCTCCCAAACGCCTATTTGCTCAATTCTTTGGCTCACAAATTCAGGTGTTTCTACAAAGATAGCTTCTAATTCTTCGGGAGTTTCATCAAGAGATAGTGACTCGTTAATGTATTGATGCGGATTCGCCACAAAGGCTAATCGCTCTTCAGAAGGCTTTTGTTGAAACTCTTTAACGACACTTAGCACTTTACTAACACGTTCTGGTAAAACTACGTATGTGCCATTACCAATTGCATAATTGCTTTTAGCGCTGTTCCATTTTTTAAATTGTTGTTCAAATTCCTTTTGTTTTACTTTTGGCACTGCGTATTCAACATCAGATTGACTTTGAACATCCCATGACTTCTCAGAAGATGGCTTTATCAATAAAGGGTTGAAAGCACCGTGTTCTCTTATATCCAGTGTTAACCTATCGGCTCGACAAATAGTAATTGTACTTAACTGTCCATCTACTATTGAATCTTCAGGCAATAATTCTTGAACCTCACCCCACCGAACAAATCGCTCATCCAAATCGTTGGCAGGAACTAAGTTAAAATAATCAATTTGCTTTATTATACTGTAAATGGGATCAAGAATGAGTTGTTGTTCCGCACCAAGTTTAAGAACGGCACCATCTAGCTTTGCGCCAAGATAAGGTCTTCCTTCAGGGCGAAGTAATCGATAGTTTAATTTAAATCCAGGGCGGCTGATAAGGCCTTCTGCACTTACCTTTAACTTTGCATGGCTAACAGATGGCAGGCTGAGTTGTTTAGTTTCAATTTCTGTTAATGTTGCAATAAATCTATCTGAACATATCACTTTGTCTTCTAAAAATTGTGGCCGTTGTTCAGAGTCACACTCTCGAAATAAAGCATCAGCAATAACAACACTATCACCGTTAGTTAATTGGTATCGTCCCCAGCTACTCGGCCCTAGTTTTTTTTCATTAAACTCGACAGAAAACTCAAATCCCTCTGAAGTTCTAGACCAATGTAGATTAGCTTTATTAGTCATTCATATAATCCTTTGCCAAAACTCTCAGTCCAGTTAAATCGCGTATATGAGTTGATAACCTTTCTTGCCAACCGCCTGTTTCATTACCATGGTGTGCTCCTGTATGGTCACAATTAGCGATAACATCATCTCTGTTATAATGTTTTTCATAAAATGCGGGTGCATATTGAGTTGAGTTCCAAACACGATAACTACCTGAATGACTCCACTCTGTTAAAATTAAATCACCAATTTTCATTATTAAAACACTATGTCTTGAATCTCCTCCTGATAGCGAAGAGTAGTTGTGTTTTCCTTTAATAAAATTAGGTGCTTGTTCATACGCTCTATGGCCAAGTGCGAACCATGCTTCTTCAATGTATCCTTTTTTCAAGTAAGCATTCCAAAAACGTTTACGATAACGCCAATGTCTATCAGAGTCGAACTGCGTATCAGCTACATGACTTAGTAAGTTAAAGAAATCTTCCATGGTTTTTTCAACTAACCAGCTTTGGAAAACTCTTCTTGCTTCATCACTAACGCCATGCCAGCCTGATAGCTCAACCCTCGGGTCGCCATAATTCGACAGGAAAAATGTTTTTAAAGCATCCTTAACAACGGGCTGTATTTGAATATGATGTAATGACGTAAGAATAGAATCGGCTGTTTCTATTCTAAATTCAGGGTAACGCAGTTTGTCATCTAGCTCAGAAAACTCGATCAAATTCGATATCAAGCTCATCTTTTGTTTGAATGAACTCGAAGTTATATTTTCTTTAAAGTTGCTTAGGTAATGACTTAAGAAAGTTAACGTGAACTTACTGCTACTGAGCCCTTCTAATAGTCCTCTGCTTTTAAGTTCTAAGCCAATTTTACCAGTGCGAATCACACTCTGTATCAACGCTGAATGGGCATTTGTATCGAGTGTATTTCTACGAAGTATTTCAACAGATAGCCTTGCTACTTTTTTGTTTTTGCTATTGTTAAATAATGACTTAATATGGTTTTGAATGTCATTTATATACTTTTCTTTATAAGGATAAGACGCTAAGTAAGCGTTATAAAAAGCCATGATAAATCGGTAATTATCAACTTCGTTTGTGAGGTTTTTATAAAAGTTCATAAAACACCACCGCTTTATAAGTGGTTTATCCTCATCAAAATTATCAAACAAAACCCACGGTGAATGATTTATATCGTAACGAGATAATGATGAAACATTTTTGGTTTCAAACGCCAACTTCAAGCGGGTATAGATTTGCTGAAGTGAACTTTTGGATGGTACTTTAATATCACTATCGATAGTTACTTTTGTAATGTCGTTACTTGCTTTAACTAGTAATGACTCTCTAAGTGCTGGAGGCTTGTTCCAACTCTCTATTTCAAGTGATTGAAATGCAGATTTAGCAAACATTAATTCACACCTTCCGCACTAATGTTTTTCTGAACATCAGTCAATGAAGGTGGTGTCATGATAAACCGTAAATCGATACGTCTATTAGTAGGATCAGATTTTGGATATGAATAACTGTGACCAGCTACAGGTCTACCTTCTCCATAACCACTTACGGAGAAAATAGGCTGCATATTAACGTTAACAATTTGGTTTAACACCGTATTAGGAATAAGTACACGATACGCCGTAATTGCTCGACTTGCTGATAAGTCCCAGTTGTCTTTATATTTGTATGATTTCATCGGAACATTATCTGTATGTCCCTCAACAAAGATTGAGTCTATTTTACCTTGGAACCCTTCAAAACCTTCACAGTCATGATGTGTAGGAGGGTTTGCGGCGTAACAAGGGATCACTGCATCTAAAACTTTGCCAATTGTTTTTAAATTCAATTCATTTTGTTCATCTAAAGAAGCACTGGCTGTTTCAAATTGAACAGCATTTTCAGTTAGCCTTAAAACGCCGTGTTCAGCATCTACTTCGACAATGATATTTTCAGCTTCTAATTTTTTCTTCAATAATAAGAGCAATTCGCTTCTTGTTTCATCAAGGTTTGTAAACCTTTTAACGATTTCCGTTTGTGTGCGTGTAACTTCCTTTTGTTTTTGAATAGCATCTTGAAAGTTAATAATAAAAGCGACCAAGGTTATGATGAATATAAATAGCAAACCAGACATCATATCACTTACAGATATGAGGTATCCGGCACCTTCGTCTTCTAACAGGTCATGTTGGCTCATCAGTTATTCCCTTATTGAACTGTGGCTTTTTTGCCACTGCTTGTCGCTGATGATATTTGTTTCATAAAATCACTACTATGCTGCTCTAAACCATCACCTAATGATTCAATTGAGTCACTTATTTCTTTAGAAGCAAATGCGAGCTCTTTAACAACCTTTGCAGCATGCTTATCCAATTCAATCAAATACTCATTGGTTGAGCGAGCGTACTGGGACATACCATCATTGAGGTTGTTAAACATGTTCCCTAAAGATTCATCTACAGTAGTAAATCTATCTTGGTAATCTTTCCAGTTTTGTTTGATCTGATCTTGAGTATCAGAAATTAATACGTGTGTTTGTTCAATATTCTTCGCTGTATTCGAGAACTGCTCTGCGATGATGTTAGTTTGTGAAATCAATTCAATTTGCTTATCAACTGTCGTGTTGGCATTTTCCAAAACGTCATTGCTTTTCTCAATTACATTGCCTGCTGTAAATACTGTATCTTTAATTCTTTCGTGCAGCTCACCATTGCTTTCGTTCAGCCCTTTTTGAGCTGTTACGGCATTACCTAATTCACCAGATAGATCATTTATTTTAGTTGAAGCGTTTTCAGCAACATTGGTCATTTCAGTCATAATAAATGTAGCTGTTTCATTCATTGCCTTATGACCATCAGATAACGCAATGAGTTGTTCTTCTAATTTCGCACTAATAGTCTTTATCGTTTCAGCAAGTGATTGCATTTCTACACCGGCAGCTCCTGATATAGAAGCAGCAAATTCTTCCATTACTTTTTCAATGGTTTCATCGTTAGCTGATTTTTGGTTTTCTGTTAATTCGTTAATTGCTTCAACTAAAGGCTCTGCAACTTGCTCTTGCATTACTTGCCCCATTGTTACAGCTAAGTCATTAGCAAATGTTTCTAACGCAAATGACTGTTTCTTAGATTCTTGGAGTACTTTATTTGAAAGACGCTCAGCAGAAAAATACTCTACACGTTCATCTATTTCAGCAACAAAATCCTGGCATAACCTATCAAATTCATGAATTTTATTTTTCTCTGCTTTTGAAAAAAGCATTGATGATGATAAGCCTGCTATTGAGGTGAGGAATGCGAGTGAAGCACCAGATAATAAGACATTCAATGCTTTTTTAGCCTCATCTATATTATCTGCACTAAGGCCAGGAGAAGCGATATAAATACCGGCTACTAATCCGATAAAGGTTCCGACAATACCAATGCCTGTAAGGATATTCGGTAATGCATTGAACCAACGCATATTAACTTTGGACCAAAGGATATATCGCTGATTAAAGTACGTTGAGGTGTGATGTGTATTAAGGATCTTTTCATCTTCATTATCTGGTTCAAAATCAACATAAGGTATTAAAAGAGTTTCGTTAAATTCTCTCCAACTATCACTTAAATATTTTGTTTTAGACATTGATTCATTAAATGTTGAATCATAAAAAGCACAAAATTCTGATTTCGAGTGCCCAGATTTTTTGAGAGTTTCGTTGATATTTTTAAACTCATCAATAATCGGATTTACTTTTTTTGAAAACTTTCGGTATTGAAAGAAAGCGAAAGATATTATTCCTAATAAAGCTGTAATAACAGTCTCTGTTTCAATAAATAACGATGCTAAAAATTCCATTTTTCTACCTTCTTTTTTAAATATTATAACCAGGTGCGATAGCGAGATTTTCTGCACCGTATAATGTTTGACTGTTTTGCAAATAGAGCTGATATTCTGGGCCTGAAAGTGAAGCACTTTCAGAACAGTCCACGTTCCACCATCTCAGTAAATAACCTGCCATTGCTGCACGCACGTTAACTTCTAATATGCCTTTTTTCATTCCGAAATCAAGCTTAATAGCAGTTGGATGCTTCACGTTATTTGGGTGCGGAATAATTTGTAAAGGCACCATACGCATCCATTGATGATCTTCTAACTTATCTTCTTCAGGGAATGGTGCCAGTGCCAGAATTGTAACTTTGGTAATGCGCGTTAACACAAAGTCTCTAAATGACTTTGATTTACGGTCAAAAGCTCTTACATGCCAACGTAAGCCATTATCTACGATTGAATGAGGTACTAGATCCCTTGCACCTGACCCGCTGCTTAAAGACGTGTATATAACGCTAATAGGTTTATGGTTGATAATCGCTTGAGATAGTTTAGCGATAATATCAATATCAGGTACGTTTAATGGGCTTGGCGATTCAATAGGGAATGAAGTATCACCAATAGAATCAAAACCATCGCTAATGTTGTTCGCTAACTTGATAAGGGTACGGCGAGCATCGTGTTTAAATATGGGCTTGAATTGCGTTGTGATGAAGTATTTCTTTTCTACGTTGTCATACGCCATATTCTCAGGTGCATTGTCTTTGTAGAACTTTAAATCTCTGGTTGCTGCGGCAAGGCCTAATTCGAAATGTCTGACTATTTCACTGCGCGTTACCATTCCAGTAAAATAGAGCTTAAAGTCGATATAAGCTAAGCGCTGCTTCTGTGCAAAACTGAATTCGTCCATTCGATAAATCTGATTCTATTGACATTTTCCATTCGAGTTAAAACAGTATGTCTCATTATGAGTTAGGCAGCAAATAGATTTTATGCTATAGATTTTATGCTTGAGTGTTGATATAGATCATCGCAACTTAAAAACCCAAATTTATGTACAACCAACCAAACTAACTCACAGCGCAGTAAACTTACTGAAAGGTCGCTGCGCAACCAGCAGTACTAATGCTGTTAGCTTCTCGATTTTACTCGTCAGGATAAAGGGTTGAGAAGATTGCGTTTTGTCGTTATCAAGGTATGCCGTGCTTACAGGTGTAGATGTTCGCTTTCTATTTAAAATGCTTTTATTTGATATGTTTTTAGTTAACATGATTTGATGTAAGGAAAAATCAGAAAATACAGCTCATCATCAATGGGTTATCACTCACGTATCGGCACACCGCCTTTATTTTGAAAGGTAAAGCCCTGCATGGTTATACACCGCAAGGCTTTACATTTTTTATTAAATTTTCCTATCCGCGTTATGTTATTCCGCGTTTCCAAGCATGGTTGCTAACCACTGCCCTTCTTCGGTCGCTTCAAGGGCTATCTTAACCACCATTGTTAAAGGCACTGACAATAACATGCCGACGGTGCCCAATAACCAGCCCCAAAAAATCAACGACAAGAACACCACGAGTGTCGATAACCCAAGACCACGGCCCATAAATTTAGGTTCTATGATACTGCCCATTACCATATTTATTATGATGTAACCAACGGCGACAATACCAGCCACAATTGGCCCCAATGTGATCAGTGCTAATAACACCGCTGGAACAGCGGCAATCATTGAGCCAATATTAGGAATATAGTTAAGGAGAAATGCCACAACCGCCCACAGTACGAAGTAATCTACACCTAATACCCACAGCAACAAACCAGCGCAGAACCCAGTGGCCAACGACACCATTGTTTTTATCGCCAAGTAAGAATTGATTGAGTCTAAGAATCGGTCGATTTGTTGCATTTTCATTTGCGGATCATCCAACGCCAAGTGCACTTTTTTACTTAACATCGGTGCCTCAAACAACATAAACACAACCGTCAATATGATTAAAAACACATTGGCCATAACGCCACCAAAGCCTGTTAACATATTGGTGGCCATATCAATCATTTTACCTGGGTCGAATAAAGAAATAAGTTGGTTTTTATCTATCAAAATATTGTATTGTGCAGCAATATTCACAGTCCAAATAAACTTATTTTGTAACTCCTCTCGATATTGTGGCAATTGCTTTGAAAAATCAGTAAGAGATTGGCCAACAAGTCCTGCTAAGCTCATCCCAATTGCAGTAATAAGGCAAATGACCAATACAATAGCGATCCCTTTTGGGATATGAAAACGCGCAAAAAACTTCAGTAATGGATTACAAATGATCGCGATAAAAGCAGCTAAAATAAAAGGGATCACGATATCACTTGCTAATTTAATACCGGCAAGTACAACAAATAACGACGCTAAAATAACGAGACTTTTGTTTAGGCCTGACAGAGAAGACACAGAATTTCCTTAACAATTTTTTGTTAATTCTAAATCATTCCACCCCAAAGTTGTAGCAGCATAGAGCGAAAGGTGATCGATAGTACAATCATCTCGTATACTGAAATACACAGCATACTTTTCTCAGTGGAGATAATTAAAAATGAGAATACTTGTTACAGGCGCAACAGGGCTAATTGGTAGGCAGTTATGTGGATTTTTAGCACAGCAGTTTAAAGTGACGGCCCTCACCCGTAACGTTGATAACGCGCAAGCGCTATTTGGTCGTAAAGTAACCTGCATTTCAACATTAGAGACAATAAACTTTGACACAATCGACGTTGTGGTTAACCTAGCTGGCGAGCCTATCGCCGAAAAACGTTGGTCAACAAAACAAAAACACCTCATTACTGAAAGTCGCATCAATATAACGCAGCAGTTAGTCACTAAAATATCGCAGGCCACCACCCCACCTCATACATTCATATCTGGCAGTGCGATTGGTTTCTATGGCAGACAAAATAGCCAAATAACGATTGATGAAACGTTCAACGATTACAACCCAGAATTTAGTCATCACTTATGTAACGAATGGGAGCAAACCGCTCGTCGTGCAGAGTCAAGAAACACTCGTGTGTGTGTATTGCGTACTGGAATTGTATTGAGCCAAGATGCTGGGGCACTTACAAAGATGTTACCCGCCTTTAAGCTGTGTCTGGGTGGAAAAATGGCCGATGGCCAACAAATGATGTCTTGGATCCACATTGATGACATGGTGAACATCATATTACATTTAATTAATAACCAACACCTGGCTGGTACTTTTAATGCAACGGCTCCCAACCCTGTCAGTAACCAAGAATTCACAAAAATATTAGCCAGTACCCTGTCGCGACCTGCGGTGTTGCCAATGCCTAAGATTGTATTACGCCTACTATTCGGGGAAATGGCTGATTTACTGATTTATGGACAAACTGTTATACCAAAAAAATTACTTGATAGTCAGTTTTCATTTAGATTTAACCACTTAGATAAAGCATTAGCGAACCTCTTACGTTAAAAATGCAAACACAGAGGGTGTTTGCATTTTTATAACGCTATAACTAAAACTAAGTCAATTCGATTATTTTACGATTAACTGGTCTTCAAGCAAGTAAATACCATTGGGGTCGGTCAAGCTAAATACTTTTACAGCGAGTGTTTTTCCTGCCGCGTTTTCACATTCTAAGATCTGATATAACACTGGCTGACGCACATTTACGACATCTTTATTCGCAGTGAATACATCTGAATGGAATGGACCTTTTGACTCTTTGCCTGAAAACAAACCAAGCTCAACACCACGGTTGGCAACAACAGAACAATAAGCTTGGTTGTTATGGTTGTTTACTGTTAAACGGCTAGATACATGATACTCACTGTGGTAACCAAATGAATATGGTTGGTGAACGAACTCACCTTTTGGTGTTACATCAATTTGCCAATCCACATCTGGTGCACCAGGGATATTAACCTGTACTTTATAGTCAGTTCCTTGTGCATCGTAACAACTTACGCGCAACTTTTTGTTTGTAGATAAAAACTGCTCTGGAATGGCCACTGACGCAGTCAACTTTGAAGGGTTATTTGTATCAATAGTCACACGCGTATTGGCAACATGCTCACCATTGTTATTCCAACCACCCGTGTTCGAATAAACATTTGCTACATCGCAATAACTGGTATCTTGCGCTAGTAACAACTCCACTGTTAAGTGATGTGCATATTCGCTGATAATTGTCGCAGAAGCCACCGGACCAGAAGCATATTGAGTCAAACGCTCGTATCCATCCGTATCTTCTACATTTTGTGCTAATGCAAAACTTGCCCCAGAGAAGAATGTTGAAGCCAATAATAACGCATTAGTTTTATTCATGTTTAATTTCCTTTTTAAGTAACTTATTTCATTGAAGACAGGCTCACCCCGCATCAACTGAACCCATTTTAACTACAAATCAAAGTTGAGATCAACAAAATTAATTAACAATTTTTAACTGAATATTTTCAAAACACATAATTAGAAATAACAAAAACCACAAAACCTGTTAATTATCATTTATTTAAATAGATACAGAACAATCACATCGGATTAGTTTTATTTATCCTTCACTTGCATTCACATAAAATTGGCACTTCACCAACAGTGTTTGCATTAGTTTTATTGATTATTATTTTTACTAATTGATTTCATCCAAAAAACAAACAGCTATTGTTTTGACAAACCAAGCCAAATATAAACCAAACGATATCTACATGAGTCTTGCAGTGGAACAATAGGCAGAGAAGCGATATGTGCGCTTTGAATTAAGCCACATCACCGGTATTGAAATAAAGCGCAATGTAATAAAGTGCATTGAATATTTAACGTACTATAGGAAAGTCATTGATACCTAGTATAACCTCAGGTTTGGATAAGGGTTTTGGAATAGAAAATGTTTTAAAAATAAACTTACGTACAATCCAATGATGATATTTTGTTCAATATCAAGGCGCTTTTATGCAGTAATAGCGGGCTATTACAAATGAAAGCAACGCCGAGAGTGAAAAAATAGCTTTATTGGGCAAATTCGCTTATCCAGAGCTGAGGTTACTTAACCTCAGATTTGGATAAGGGTTTTGGAATAGAAAATGTTTTAAAAATAAACTTACGTACAATCCAATGATGATATTTTGTTCAATATCAAGGCGCTTTTATGCAGTAATAGCGGGCTATTACAAATGAAAGCAACGCCGAGAGTGAAGAAAATAGCTTTATTGGGCAAATTCGCTTATCCAGAGCTGAGGTTAGTATACCTCTCAAATACTGGGTTTTTCCTTGTTACTGCGTGCTGCCCACAAATATAAACACACATCATGTACTGCAATATGAGGGACAATTCAGTGCGGTACTAACCAGCTTAATTTCGTACGTTTAAGCTGGTTAAAAGTAAACCAATACCCCCCGTGGGAACGGTAGCAATATCTAGTTGTACAATCAGGGAAATGAATAACGCATGATCCGCTTCAGCACAGAGCCATATTGGCAAAAAAATGTGCCCGTATTGTATGCAATTCCATGACGTGCAAAGACAGACTGCACCATCAGCGCGACTTCTTGATACCTGGACGAAGGTAAGTCAGGGAATAAGTGATGCTCTATTTGAAAACTTAAATGTCCTGTTAATATATGAAAAGTACGACCTCCTTGAATATTGGACGATCCCAATGCTTGGCGATAGTACCATTGACCTTGACTTTCATTTTCGCATTGCTGTTGACTAAACGTTTTCGTCTGCTCTGTAAAATGGCCACAAAAAATGATGGTTGATGTCCATAAGTTACGTAGTAAATTAGCCAGAAAATTGCCCCCGAGCACCCATAAAAATAACGGCCCTGCAAGCAATGGAAACAATACATAGTCTTTCACCAATTGCCGACTTCCTTTGCTAAAAAAGCGTCGTTTCAATATAGCGTGTGATACTTTATAGTCTCGATTCTGTTTTTTCTTACCCAAAAAAACCCGTTCGGCTGCAAGTTCGTGATAAGACACGCCCCACTGAAAAAATACACTCAAATTTATATAGGTAAAAAACTGCCAAGTGTTCTTTAAACGCCATTGAAAGTCATCAGACAGCCTTAATAGCCCGTAACCAAAATCTCTGTCTTTGCCAATGATATTAGTATAAGTGTGATGTTCATAATTATGCACTCGATGCCAGCTCTGTCCATCACATGCAATATCCCACTCATACGCCATGGAGTTTATATTTTTGTCATTCATCCAGTCATACTGACCGTGCATTACATTATGACCAATCTCCATATTGTCTAGTATTTTAGCCAATGCAAGTAAAACAACGCCAAGCAACCATATAACTGGTTGCCAAAACCCCAATAGCAACAGAGCGCGACCTAACCACTCACTATAGCGCTGAATTCTTATTACCCGTCTAATATGATCTGCATCATACTGACCTACTTTGGCTAACGTGAGTTGCTTTATTTCATCTAACTCCTCAGCCAATAAGTCAAAATTAACTGAACTCATAACGTGACCTCCAAATCAGAAACGGGCTGTGAGATACATAATTGGATCAACTGATGGCCACTATCAGATAGCGCGCCAGTGCGAATATCTCTGACCACACCTTTACTCTTTACACATTGGCACTGGTGACAGATCCCAATGCCACAACCTCGGGTTACAGCAACATTTTTTTCTTCCAATTGTTTAAGTAGAACATCGCTGCTATTAACCGATATAACTTGGCCATCAACATTTAAAGTATGCTCAGCCCCCATATCCAAACTGTGATCAGTCGGTGCTTTTTTTAAACCAAACACTTCGTCAAAATACTTTAGTCCTAAATCACCACACACCTGTTGTACCTCATGTAGCATTTCATTCGGTCCGCAGCAGTAAACATCCACTAAGTTGCTCACTGATATGTAATAGGATAATGCTTTACTGTGCGCTCTCGTACATAACTCAAAGCTAAAATTACGGTGCTCAGTCTCAAGCTGAGTTAACTGTTCAACAAGTTGATGCTGATCTGCTTTAGCAAAATACACCAAGCGAACTGGCTCCTGTATATCACGCAAATGCTGTGCAAGCATTGCTGCGAATGGCGTTATTCCTGAGCCTCCCGCAATCATAAGTAGAGGCTTTTTTAGAGATTGAACAACAAACGTGCCTTGTGGTTTCGATATATTGACCCATGCAATTTTTTTCAGTTGTTCAGAGAGTTGACTTGTAAAACGCCCATTAAGGTCAACGCGTATTAATAACGAGATACAGCCCTGCTTATCACGCTCATATGGGCAAGACGCAATCGTAAAAGTACGCGTCAATAAACGGCCATTCATTTCAACCGTAATATTTATATGTTGTCCTGCCAAATGGGTAGGCCAGTTACGCTCAGGCCGTAAAGATATGCGAATAAAATGTTCTGCCGTTTTTTCCACACATTCGATATGAGCTCGATATAAGTCGGCTCTCCAAGCGGGTTTAAAGTGCTGTATCACAGGTTCAATATACCCAGCAAAACTTTGATGATGTAAAAACCATTGTGACAACTTGTTAGAGACGGCCTGTAATGTTCGTTTCAATTGAGCGTACACCTGTTAGCTTAAATTTGAGCGCACAAGTGTACGCTCAAATTTCAGGAATTCAAGTTAAATTAGAATAAAAGCTCAATTAAAGGAGACGTATGAGATCATTGCAATGAACAACTCAGCGATAATTCATTATTTTTGATACGACAAATAGCCATCTATCAACAGGTATATTGGCCACTGTCATGCATTATGTGAAGGTGAATATGACGTACTGGGAATTTATAAAGCGGAGGACTTGGTGGCTTCTTTGATTTTTACGCACGCTTTTTAGTTAACCTCAGATTTTTAG